>NZ_CAPDXS010000086.1:0-23147 GCF_948601915.1 uncultured Acetatifactor sp.
ATCCTGATGAACCTACGTATAAACTACCCATTAGTGGCATGATAATCACCTCTTCGTTTCTGCAAGAATGCTATTGTTTGGCATCAAAGCCTCCGCTGTCCACACCCATCTGCGCCCCTGAGTTGTAGGCGCTTCTGGTATAATTGGCTGTCTCCGGCGCGGCCTTGTAGGCCTGCAGCATGTTCATCTCGAAGTTCACCAATTCCAGTGCTTCCTCCAGCAATTCCCTGTTCTGCTCGTTCGTCCGCTGGACTTCCCGGACGACGCTCTTCAACCTGTCATGGACTGCCGCCAGCGCAGCCTGCTCCGCGGGTCTGGCCGACAGCATCTCAATCAGGTTGGTAAGCTTCATTGTCTCAACATCCTTGTTCAAAACATTGGCGATATCCGCAGCGACCTCAATCCGTCTCTTCTCCAGACGGTTGAGCCTGCTCACCACCTCCTGTTCATCATCCGTGATTTTTTGTAGATCCTCTAAATTCGCTCCTGCGATAATCCGCATCTTCTTCTGGGACAAGGCCAGAAGCCCCTCATATTCCTCGCTTTCCTGACCGAGCACTTCAATCAGGTTCTCCATTAAACTCGCCACGGGACTTCCTACCTCATTTCCTCATATGCGGCATCCATCTCGGCCCTCTTCTGCAGGAGCCTGTCGGCAAAAGATGCATTGTCCACTTTGTACGTACCGTTCTGTATCTGTGCCTTAATGGAGGCCGTCATTTCCTCCCTGATGGCAGGAGCTCCCGCAACCGCTGCCTGCGCTGCACGGATATCCTTCCCAAGGCTGCTGAACTGCAGTTGATCCGTCCGGGATTCGCTGCCGGTCTGACGCGTCTTGTTCACCTTCTTGGTCTGGTACAGCTGCTGGACTTGATTGTATGCTTCAACACGCATGTAGGATTCCTCCCTTCCCATTTCCGCTTCTGTCAGCCCCGGCTCCCTGCTCTGCCGCAGGGACGGCTCCGTACTGCCGGAGCGTGGCGGGCTTTCATTCTCTGTAGAAATCATTCCCGCACGGCTGACTGCTTATTAAGAATATCGGCAGAGGCGGCAAATACTTTAGCTTTTCCGCAGCTCTTTTTTTCGGTGCAGTATCCGGTGACTTCACATTTGGGCACGAAGTAATGCTCCACCAGATAGTTCCACTCTTCTGAGTATGCCCGGAGGGCCTGGCAGATATCCCCCATCAGGCGGCGATATTCCCAGTAAGCCCTGGTGCAGAGGCGCTGGTGGGACATCTCAATCAAATTGCGGACGTTTCTCTTGTCCACGATCCTGGTGGTCATGCCCAGGGGCAGGAGCATGGCGGCGTCCTCCCTGGGGATGCCGCATTCGCTCTCCAGGCGGCTGCAGGCCTGGGCGATGGTGTCCATGGTCTGCCGATATATTTTCTCCGCCTCTTCGTTTTCCGCCACCAGGGGCGGCGTGGTGTAGGAGAAGTCCTTATAGTTGATGTAGCGGGTGCTGGCCTGGAGCCTGGTGGGCGCGCCGCCGATGTGGGTGTACCATTCCCGGATGACCCGGGCGGAGTAGCCGTCTATGATCATCTCTACATTGACGTACTCCAGAACCCGGTGATGGCCGGAGCGGATGCAGTCCAGGCCCCTTTTGTAGTTTTTCTCTTCATTATTAATGTCTCCTCCCCAGCAGACGCCGGCGCGCCGGCCCATGAGGGTTATGGGGTCTTTGGGGGTTTCTTTCAGGATTGTAATCATGTTCTGTTCTTCTCCTTTGCGGGGGACAGCCCCCTTCTCTTTGTGCTGACAGCGCTTCAGGGCACGGTTTTCCGGATGCAGGATCCGTCTACCCGACAGCGCCCTGCCTGTGCACATACATCCTCGACATATCCGGCTCCCCGTCCCCCCGCACCAGGCAGTGGAACTCCCAGCCGTACCTTTCATAGAAGGAGTCATGGTCGGTGAGCAGGTACAGGGTATCGATGCCCTGGGCCGCCATGTCGCTGCAGACAGCTTCCAGCAGCATTCCGGCGATGCCCCTGCAGCGGAATGCCTCCTCCACGTAGACCGCGCACACATTGGGGGACAGGTCCTTGCGGTTATGATAATCGTTCTCAATTACGCCCAGGCCCCCTGCGATGTCCTCGCCGTTCATGGCCAGATACCACTGGGGCACAGGGCTTTCCTGAAGATGCTCAATCCCCGCTTTCAGGCATTGGCCGATGCTCTCCTGGTAAGCCTCCAGGGGGATGCCCCATTTCTCATGGAACCACCGGGCGGCGGCATCCGCCATATCCGGATGCTCCCTTACCTTCCTTATTATAATATTGTCCATCCTGTATTTCCTCATTTCCGCTCTCTGTTGTCGGTTTCCCGCTTCCGCCCGTGCGCTCCGGCTCCCTTTCCAGGCAGGCCGGAGTTTTCGAGAACCGCCGGTGGCGGATTCAGGCGGGCCCGGAATCGTATCCCCATTATACAGGAGAAACCCGGATTCTTCAACACCGGATTCTTTTATCAGAGGCTTCCATCCGCCTCCCGGTATTCTCTGGGCGTACAGTGCATGTACCTGCGGAACATTCGGTTGAAATAGCTGATATTGCCGTAGCCGCAGTCCATGGCCACGGCCGTGACCGGGGCAGAACTCTCCCGCAGCAGGTCGCAGGCCACGCTCACCCGGTACTGGTTCAGGTACTCCGTAGCCGTCATGTTGACCCGGGACTTGAACAGGCGGCAGAACTGCCCTTCACTCATGTGGAAGCGGCCGGCCAGCTCCGGCAGGGTGATCGCGCGGCTGTAGTTTTCCTGCATGAACTGGAGGATCTCCTTGATGACCAGCGTCTTCGCATCCCTGTCCCCCGGGCCGGGTGCCAGAGCCGTTGCGGGATATTGGCAGAGGAAATGCCAGGCCTGCAGGAGGGCCGCTTTGATCAGCAGCTCCCGGCCCGGAATCCCCGCCAGGCACAGGCGGCGCAGCTCCTCCAGCGCAGGGTGCAGCGCCTCCCAGGCCTCCTCCCCGGCCCGGAAGTGGTCGCGGAACACCAGCCTGCCCGAGGACTGGCTCAGGATGTATTTCTGCTGGATGTCGTCATTGCCGCTGCTGCATATCAGCTCCCGGCCGAACACCACGGCATAGAAGCTTAGAGGGATGCCGGGCTCCGCGGACAGGGAGTGGAGGTTTCCGGAATCCACGAAGAGGATGTCCCCCTGGGCAATCGGGAATCGGTGGTTGTGCACATGGGCGATGCCCCGGCCTTCCTCCACGGCCAGCAGCTCGTACTCCTGGTGCCAGTGGGTGTAGAGGCGCTCCTGGCAAGACGGATTCGTCGTATATTCATGCAGCATCAGGTGGAAGCGCAGATTGCCGTGCTCAGTGGCCTCGCGGAACAGATCCGGGCTGCGGCTGTTCATGGGATTGTCCCTCCTTTGTCAAAATAGTGTCAGAAACCGCCATAAAAGGTCAAGTATTCCTCTCCTTGGATTAGTATAATACAAGTATGGAAGAATTGCCAGTCCTGTATGCGGGCTCCCGGCTACAGATGCACCAGCCGTTACAGTTTACGGCAAAGCCATGATCTGTAGCACTGGCCGAACCGGCGGCAGGCGGAGCGATCCCTCGTGGGCTTAAAGTCACTGACCATACATATATTGTAGCAGAAAGGAAGAAAAACCATGCAATTCAAAGAAGAAAACGGCGCTCTGATCGCCAGGCAGAACGGAGAGACGCTGCGCATCGAGGCCTGGGGGAAGGATTCCCTGCGGGTGCGGGCCACCAGGCTCCCCTCTTTCACGGAGCAGGACTGGGCGCTGACGGAAGACCCCGGGGGCTGCCTGGCAGCGGTGGAGATCGGCGAGGCAGACCACTGGGTGGGGGACGGCACCATGGACAAGCGCCAGATTGCCTCCGTCACCAACGGGCGCATCCGGGCCGTGGTGAATTTTCGCGGCGTGATGGTGTTCTACAGGGACGGGAAGCCTTTCCTGCAGGAGTATTTCCGGGAGTACGACGGGACGCTGAGCCGGGAGAGCCGCTGCCTGAAAATCGTCAACCGGGAGTGGAAGGGCGTCATCGGCGGCAGCGAGCACCAGCTTAACGTGAAGTTCGAGAGCAATGACGGCGAGAAGCTCTACGGCATGGGCCAGTACCAGCAGCCCTACCTGGACCTGAAGGGCTGCGTGCTGGAGCTGGCCCAGCGCAACTCCCAGATTTCCGTGCCCTTCGCGGTGTCCAGCCTGGGGTACGGCATGCTCTGGAACAATCCGGCGGTGGGACAGGTGACCTTCGGGAAGAACTACACGGAATGGACTGCCCGCTCCACCAGGCAGATGGACTACTGGCTCACCGTGGCGGACGGGCCCAGGGGAATCCTGGAGAACTATACGGCAGTCACCGGGCGGGCCCCCATGTTCCCGGAGGACCGCATGGGTCTGTGGCAGTGCAAGCTGCGCTACCGCACCCAGGAGGAGGTGCTGTCCGTGGCCAGGCAGTATCAGAAGGAGGGCATCCAGATCGACCAGATCGTCATCGATTTCTTCCACTGGACGGTGCAGGGGGACTGGAAGTTCGACACCACTTACTGGCCGGATCCCAAAGCCATGGTGGAGGAGCTCCACGCCATGGGCATCAAGGTGGTGGTGTCCATATGGCCCTCCGTGGACAGGCGCAGCGAGCATTTCTGGGAGATGATGGACAGGGGCCTGCTGATCCGGACAGAGCGCGGGGCGGCCCAGACTTACGATTACCAGGGCGACTGCGTGGAGATCGACGTGTTCAACCCGGAGGCCAGGCAGTATGTGTGGGAGGTCTGCAAGAAGAATTATTACGACCTGGGGATAGACGCTTTCTGGCTGGACAACTCCGAGCCGGATTACGGGGTGTATGATTTCGACCACTACCGGTATATGGAGGGGCCCGCCCTGTCCTGCACCAATATCTATCCGCAGCTCTACAGCCGCGTCTTCTATGACAACATGAAGGCTCTGGGGAACGAGGAGATCGTGAACCTTCTGCGCTGCGCCTGGGCCGGGAGCCAGAAGTACGGCAATGTGGTCTGGTCCGGGGACGTGCCCAGCACCTTCGAGGCCCTCTACGACCAGCTCCAGGCGGGGCTGAACATGGGCCTGGCGGGCATCCCCTGGTGGACTACAGATGTAGGCGGCTTCATGACGGACGATGTGAACGACCTGGATTTCCGGCAGCTCCTGATCCGCTGGTATGAGTTCGCGGTGTATTCCGCGGTGCTGCGGATGCACGGGGACAGGGGGCCTTACAATATCCCGCCCCTGGACGACCGGGACTGGGGCGGCGGCTATCTGCACACGGGCCAGCCCAATGAGCTGTGGAGCTACGGGGAGGAGAATTACCGCATCATGCGCAAGTACCTGGACATCCGCAGGGGCATGCACGATTATATCAAGGGGCTCTACAGGGAGGCCTCGGAGAACGGCTCTCCGCTGATCCGGACCATGTTCTATGAGTTCCCGGAGGACGGGAAGTGCTGGGAGCTCCAGGATCAGTACATGTTCGGGGACAGGTATCTGGTTGCCCCAATCCTGCGGCTGAACCAGTTCGAGAGGGACGTGTACCTGCCCGCGGGCACCTGGCGGGATACCAGGGACGGGAAGGAGTACCAGGGCGGCCAGGTCATCCACGCCATGGCACCGATCGATTCCATTCCGGTGTTCGAGAGGGTGATGTAGGGCGGGAAAACGGAGCGTTTTTTGAAGCGAGAATAATCTAAAGTAGCCAGTGAAAAGAAAATCCCCCGGAAATGCCATTTGCCAGCATTTCCGGGGGTATTTTTATACCGTCAGCTCCGCATCTGCGCGCCGTAAGCCTCGCCCAGGAGCTCCAGGATCTTCCCGATGGTCTCTTCCATCATCTCATCGGTGACATCCTTCTCCTTTGAGGCCAGCTCGATGTTGAAGGCCATGCTCTTCTTGCCCACGCCCAGCTTCTCGCTCTCGAAGATGTCGAAGAGCTCCACATTGGAGACCAGGGCATCCGCATGGCAGATCTTCTCGATGATCTCGCCGCATTCCACTCCCTTGTCCACCACCAGGGAAATGTCCCTGCGGGCCCTGGCGTAGGGAGCTTCCGGCTCATAATGGATCTCTGCCTTGAACTTGGCGCTGAGGGCATCGTAGTTCAGCTCCGCCACGAAAATCTTCGTATCCCCCTTCTTGTCCTTGGCGATGGCCAGGGAGTCCACCACATCATAGCGCAGCTGCCCGAAGGTGCCTATCACCGCACCATCGCAGATGACCTGCGCCGTCCTGCCCGGATGGAGATAGGGCACATTGCCTTTTTTATAGGTAAATTTCAGGTCGCTGTCAGCCGCCAGCGCCTCCAGCGTCTCTTTCATGGAGAAGAAGTCCTCGTCCGCCCCGCAGGCGCCCAGGCACAGGGTCTTCACCTCCCGGGGCGCCTGGGTCAGGGGCAGGCTTTCAGGCAGGTATACATTGGCCAGCTCGAAGAACCTCAGGCTCTCGTGTCCGTTCTTGATATTGTTCTCAATGGCCCTTACCATGGCGGGGGCCATGAACGTCCGCATGATGCTCAGGTTTTCCGTAATCGGGTTCAGGATCTCCACCGCCTGCCTCTCCTCCTCCGGAATCAGGAACTGGTCGAATTCTGTCCTGGCGGTCATGGCGATGGTCTGGATCTCGAAATAGCCCTGGGTGCAAAGGAACGTTTTTACGGCCAGTTCTTTCCGTTGTGCCGCATTCAGGCCGCCGTTGGTGACCAGAGCCTCCCCCAGGAAGGTGGGGACTACCTTGTCGTAGCCATATTCCCTGATCACTTCCTCCGCGATGTCCTGATCCGTCTCGATGTCCTCCCGGTAGCGGGGCACGGACAGGGTCAAAACGCCGCCTTCGCATTCCACGCCGAAGTTCAGGGCACGCAGGATGCGCACCATCTCCTCCTCAGGCACCTCTATGCCCAGCACATAGTTCACCCTGGCAGTCTCTACCTTGATGATCCGCCTCTCGGTGGACGCCCCGGCGCTGACGTCGAAGTGGGAGGCGCTGACCTTCGCCACCCCCAGGGTCTGGACCAGGTTCAGTGCACGGGCCATGCCGCATTCCACGGAATACTCATCGATGCCTTTCTCGTACCGGGCCGCGGCGTCGGAGTGGAGCCCCAGCCCCCTGGCGGTCTTGCGGACGCTGTCCTTGCGGAACTTGGCGGACTCGAAGAGCACCTCCTTTGTGTGCTCCGTAATCTCGCTGTTCTGGCCCCCCATGACGCCGGCCAGGCCTACGGGCTTCTCCTTATCGCAGATCAGCAGATTGCTCGTATCCAGCACGCGCTTCTTCCCGTCCAGGGTCACCAGCTCCTCCCCCTGGGCCGCCCGGCGGACTACGATGGAAGAGCCCTCCAGGGTGTCCAGGTCAAAGGCATGCATGGGCTGTCCGATCTCCACCAGCACATAGTTGGTGATGTCCACCATGGCGCTGATGGCATTGTGGCCCACAGCGATGAGCCTGCGCTTCATCCACAGGGGCGACTCCTTGTACTGCACGTCATACACATAATGGCCCAGATACCTGGGGCAGATATCCTGGTCGATCACCGTGACGCTGATGTCCCCGTTCACGGTGCCGTCACAGGTGTAGCTCATGTCGGGCTCCTTCACTTCCTTCCCCAGGATAGCCGCCACCTCCCTGGCGATGCCCAGCACGGACTGGCAGTCCGGCCGATTGGCCGTAATCGAAATATCGAATACATAATCCTCCAGGCCCAGGTAGGTCCTGATATCCTCTCCCACAGGCGCGTCCTGGTCCAGGATCATGATGCCGTTCACGTCCGCCCCCGGATACCATTCCTTGTCCAGGCACAGCTCCTCCCCGGAGCAGAGCATGCCGTAGGACATCATGTCCTTCATCTTCCTGGGGGCGATCTCCAGGCCGTTCGGCAGCTTGGCCCCCACCAGGCAGGCGGGGACCTTTGCCCCCTGGAACACATTGTCCGCGCCAGTGAGGATCAGGTGGTCATGGCCCTGCACGCCGCAGTCGATATGGCAGATATAAAGATGCGTCCCTTCGTATTTTTCTATGGAGGTGACCTGACCCACGTATATCTTCTCAATATTTTCGCCCAGGTAGGCGACCTCCTCCACCTCCAGCCCGGCGGAGAACAGCTTCTCCTCCAGCTCCTTCGGGGTCACGTCTATGTCTACATAATCCTTTAACCAGCTCAGTAATACTTTCATATCCAGCCTGTCTCCTCTCTATGCCTTGAATTGCTTCAAAAACTCCACATCGTTCTCGAAGAGCTTGCCCATATGGTTGATGCCGTATTTCAGCATGGCGATGCGCTCGATGCCGATGCCGAAGGCCAGGCCCGAATACTGCTCCGGATCGATGCCGCAGTTTGCCAGCACCTTCTTGTTGACCACGCCGCCGCCCAGGACTTCAATCCAGCCCGTGCCCTTGCAGAGGGGGCAGCCCGCGCCGCCGCACTTGAAGCAGCTCACGTCCACTTCCACGGAAGGCTCCGTGAAGGGGAAGTAGGAGGGGCGCAGCCTGGTCTTCGCCGCGTCGGAGAACAGGTTCTTCACGAATTCGTCCAGCATGCCCTGGAGGTCGCAGAGGGTGATGTGCCTGTCCACCACCAGGCCCTCCATCTGGCTGAACATGGGGGAGTGGGTGGCGTCCGAGTCGGAGCGGAACACCTTGCCGGGCACCAGCACCTTGATCGGCGGCTTCTTGCTGTCCATGACCCGGATCTGCCCCGGGGAGGTGTGGGTGCGCAGGAGCAGGTCTTCCGTGAGCCAGAAGGTGTCCTGCATGTCCCGGGAGGGGTGGTCCTTGAGGACATTGAGCCTGGTGAAATTGTGGTCGTCATCCTCGATCTCCGGCCCCTCGAAGACCTCGAAGCCCATGCCGGCGAACACGTTGATGATCTCATGCTTCACGGCGGTGAGGGGGTGGAGGTTCCCCACAGGACGGCGCTTCACCGGGACTGTCACGTCTATGGCTTCCCTCCGGTACTTCTGCTCCAGCTCGAAGGCCTCTATCCGGGCCTTCTTCTCGTCATATTTTTCCTGTACCCAGGTCTTCACCTCGTTGACGAACTGGCCGTAGGCCTTCTTCTCCTCCTTGGCCACTTCCTTGATCCCGGTCATCAGCTTCTGGACGGAACCGGTCTTGCTGAGGTACTTCTTCCACACATCGGAAAGCTGGATCTCGGATGCGGCCGATTCAATGTCGGCCAGGAATTCTTTCTTCAGGTCGTCTGCATTGAACATTTCGCTCATCTCCTTTTCTTCTTAAAAAAATCCCCTCTGCGCATGGCGCAGAAGGGACGAATCATCGCGTTACCACCCTTTTTCACCCGGGAAAGCCCGCGCTCTCCCAAGTGCTCTCATTCTCACTTTAATGCAGTGAATACATCCTGCTTAGTTTCTCGCAGGAAGCTCCGATGCTGAAATTCGCGGACACGTCCTGCCGGATGCTTCCAGCCAGGGCATCCTTCTCTGGGGGCGGGAAATCGTGTGGGCTACTGACACATCTTCATCGCTGTTGGGGGTAGTATATCATTATTTTGTTTTGAATGCAAGAAAAAAATAAATCATACGGAAGCGCATGCAATCCCCCTCACCACCCGGCAGGGATTCCCCACCGCCAGCACCCCGGCGGGGATGTCGCGGGTCACCACGCTGCCGGCCCCGATTACGCTGTTATGGCCGATGCTCACCCCCGGCAGAACACAGACATGCCCGCCGAACCAGACATTGTTCCCCACCCGGATCGGCTCCGCCACCTCATACCCTTCCGCCCGCGCCTTCGGGTCAAGGGGATGGATGGCGGTGTAGAAGCCGCACTGTGGCCCTATCAGCACATCATCCCCGAATACAATCTTCCCCGGATCCACGAAGACGCAGCCGCTGTTCACGAACAGCCTGTCCCCCGCTTCGATATTGGAGCCGAATCCGCAGAAGATGTCCGGCTCCACATAGGGCTCCGCCCCCAGCTTCCCGAAAAGCTTCCGCAGAATCCGCTCCCGCTCCTGAAAGTCGGAGGGCAGAGCATGGTTGTACGCATGGCATAGATCCATACAGGCCACATGGGCCGCATCCCGCTGCGGCGTCCTGATATTGTAGAGCAATCCTGCCCTGCACTTCGCCTCCTCCGCCACATACTCGAACTTCATTCCCCGCCCTCCCGCTGCTTCGCTCTTTCCGCCAGACAGCGGCAGCTTATCACCTTTTCCATCAAGACATTTCTGTAGTAAAAATAATGATTGCTGGCCTCATAGCCGATGGTGGCATTGCGGGCCTGGACAGCTGCCACGCGCATGCTGATCTCCTCCTCTTCCCGGAGGATTTCGGCCATGGTTTCGTCACAGGCCACGGCTCTTCCTTCCCGCATGGCCACGAACAGGCTCTGCAGATACATAGAGCGGAAATGGCAGTCGCATACTTCCGCACAGTCCCACAGCTCCCCAAGGAGCGCATCTCGCGCCTCCCGGCACATGGGAGCCAATAGCGCCAGCCCCTCATGCCACCGATCCGACATTTTCTTTAGCTGCGCCAGATAGGTCTCCAACGGGAAGATGCTCCTCCAGCCATCGAGGTCGTCATAGGGGAACCCCGTCATGGTGGCCCTAAAGCCCGAGGGCTCCTCATAGAGCAGGTTGGCCGGGGCGTGCTCCTGGGGGCCCTGGTAGACTGTCCCCAGATGGAAGGGATACTGGGCGAAGGCTTCGCTGAACCCACGGAAAGCTTCGGCAAGCATATCCGCATCCGCTCCCGGGAACATTTTCCCATAGACTTCCTTCAGCTCAGGGATCCTGTCGCTCTCCTCATAAAAGGCAGACAAGAGCTTCAGGGAAGCGGACGGGCATCCCCCCAGGCTCCAGGACAGCATCAGGCCGTCCGGTCGGCTCTCCCCTGCTTCCGTGAGCCTGCGGATATGGCGGTATATCTGTTCGAATGCGGGCACATAGGGCACTGCCGCCATCTCCCAGGTATTGTTGGCCTGTATCTTGGCATAGGCTTTGTGGCCGCTCTCATGGGCCCGCCGCCAATTCCCCAGGGCATACTCCCCCGGCCCCTCCACGGATATGGAGTAGTCCAGCACGCTGGTCCGGGTCTCTCCGATGTTCTTCGCGACAGCCTGCTCGCTTACGTTCATTACCGAAATCTCCTCCGGCAGCATCCCAATCACTTCCCGGGCGCATTCCCCATGCCATCCCCATGTCCAGGCGATGACCCGGACAGTGGGGGATACGCTGGAAATCCCCTCCCACACCAGGCGGTTCACCAAAGCAAAGCTCTCCTCATGGGTCATGTCCCTGCAGCGGGGACAGGCCGTCCTTTCCCCATAAGCCACATGGCTGTAGCAATTGGTCAGGTTCTCCGATGCAGTGATGGTGAAGATACCGCCCAGCAGCGGAATGTTCCCGGCCAGCATGGCCGCACTGTCCCGAAGATATGCCTGTACCTCAGGCCTGCTCACGCACAGGGTGCCCAAGGTGCCCGCGGCATTGGCCATCCCCAGAAGCTCCGGCCGCTTTTCGAAGAAGGCCATGGGCATGGCTCTGGGCTCATTGAAATACAGGAACAGGCGCAGCCCCCATCTATCCAGCTTCTCCGTCAGATACCGCAGCCCCTCCTGCCTGATTTCCCAGCCCCGGGACAGGGTTTCGTCAAAGGGATAGGGAACCAGGTTGTACAGCACGATATGAATCCACACCCCTGTGATCCCCAGCGCCGCATAGGCCTCCAGCAGGGCATCCGGAAAAGAGCTGTCCAGCAGCGCCCTGTCCGCCAGCACATCCCCGAACAGCGCACAGTAGGAATAGACGAAACGCTCCTCATAGCGGGGATCCTTCAGGACCATGGGCTCTCTGCCATACATCCCGAAATGCCTTTCAAATTCAAAAGGCTTTTCCGTCACAGGCGGTATCCTTTCTGACACTTCTGTCACAATTTTCCGAATCCTGTCAGTCTCCTCCTTCTCCTGCTCTGTCAGGGGGCGATACCGGCAGTCGGGAACCGCCGGCTTGAAGCCCCCCAGCTTCACCTCCAGGAAATCATCCTCCTGCAGGACGAACGCCAGCCTTTCCATGGGCCAGTCCAGCAGGACGCACAGATTCTCATAGGAAAGGAGATGCCAGTTGTAACGGATAATCGTGATATAGCCCTTGGCCAGCCAGTCCCCGCATACCTCCGGCTGCCTGGGAAGCCCCATGGTAGCCGCGCTGTCCTCCAGGGCAGCCTGGTCCGTCCCCAGCACCCTGGCAATCCGCTCCCCCGGCACCAGCCCCCAGTTGCGGAAAATCACGCACTGGTAGGCCGCCGGGAAATGGGGCAGGGGCAATAACTTGTCTTCCTGAATCGGTGGAACCTGAATCATCCTCGCCTCCAAAATCTTCCGCCTCCCTCTCAAAGCTATGGTGTATAGAAAATCTCCTCCAGATCGTCATAATAATGCCCTTCCCCGTGGTGCAGGAAGCATGGCTTGGAACAGCGCCACCACTTCTGCATCACCGGGCTTTCCTCCATCCTCTTCATGTCCGCGCCGTAATCGTCGCCTGTATACTCATAATAAGTATATAGCTGCGTCCCACGCAGGGATATGGAATAATTATGGATATGGCAGGCCCTGATCAGCTCCAGGAGCTCTGCCCAGGGCTCCCTGTGCAGCCGCACATAGTCCTCCACCTTCTCCGGTTTCAGGTCCGAATGAAATATGAACCGCTCCATAAAGCACGCTCCTCTCACACCGCGCAGTAGCCCGTCACATAATACCCCAGGTCATGCCGCCGGTCAAGCCGCCCGAAGCTTGCGCAGACAGGGATGTCGCTCTCCAGCTCCAGAGAATACTGCCCAAAGGGAATCCGGCAGCCTTCCTCTCCAAAGGGCAGGTCCGTGCGGTGGCAGACCACTCTCCGGGCGGGAACCGTAATATGCAGCCCCTCCACCGGCTCCCTGTCCTCAAAATAAAGGTTCACCCGTATATGGGCATCCCTGTCATGACGATTCGTGATCATCAGGGCCTCATGCCCCGGCAGTTCCGGGTCCTCTCCATTGCCCGGCAGATCCCCGTCAACGAACATATAATGCTTATATCCTATCTCGCTCATATCCGCTCCTATTCATCGATGTATATGTATGTCATATCATTTGCGCTCTGCGGTCTTATCCGACTTCCGGCCCGCGCCTACAGATCCTTCATGAAATAATCGAACAGCTTCGGTGACAGCGGACGGCTTCCATCCTCTGTGATGACGAAGCAGGTCTCGATGCGCCCTCCGTGGAGCTGGGGGTGTCCAAAGAAGCTTACGTCCACGTTCACAATCATGCCGGGCGCCAGTTCAAAATCCCCGTTGGGCCCGAAGAAAGGCGCTTCCGCCTCCATGAGCCCCATGGAATGGGCGAAGGGGCACACGATGTATTCCATCAGCCCATGCTTCTCATAATACCTGCGCCCCGGCTCGTCTATCTGTCTGCCGCACATGCCGGGTTTCAGCATGCCGTAGGTCAGGCGGAAGGTCTCCCGCATATAGTTCAGCAGATCCTTCTGCTGCTGTGTATAGGCTCCGTTCACCGGAACCGTATCCCCGAAGGTGCCCGCATAGCCGTTGATGCGGGGGGCGATGCCTATCATCACCAGCTCTCCGTCCTCCATCCTCTTGTTCGTGGCCGTAGGCACCACCGCCTTGGCCCGGGGGCCGGAGCCCACAATCGTGGCATAGGCGAAGCTGTGGGCGCCGCCCGTCCGGCATACCGCCTCCCCGGCTGCCGCCACCTCATATTCGAAGGCCCCCGGCCGGATGGCGTCTGCCATTTTGTCATATGCCAAATCACAGAGTTCCACGCAGCGGGCTGCCTGCTCCACCTCCCAATCCGACTTGTAGGCGCGCATGAGCTCATATTCCTCCGTGATGTCCACCAGTTCCACGCCCGGGAACCCTGCTGCCACATCCAGATAGACCTGGTGAGGAATCGTGGTGGTTCCCACGATGCCGATGCGGTTCAGCACAGTGCCCTCCGCCTTCAGCTCCTCATTCAGCTGCCTGAAATCGATGATCGTGGCATTGGGGTATTCCTCGTCCGGCACCATGAACACCGGAAAGCACCGCACCTTGGTGATGGCCGCGTCCATCTGGGCAAAGGGCTCGGACTCGGGCCCGCCCAGCAGTATGGGCTCCCCGTGGCCCGGCACCAGCACGGCGCCCTTCTCGAATTGTCCGCACCAGCCGGTGAGATACCAGCCGTTGGCCACGTTCAGCTCGTCAAAGTAGATGAAAGCCGCATCCAGATTCTTCTCCGCAAGAATCCTCCTGACTCCGCCCAGACGTTTTTCCGTTTCATTTCTATTGTAATAAGCCATATTCTTTTCCTCTCTTTTCTGTAAGGTCTTGTCCGCACTCTCCTACTCCTGCTTCAGCAGGGAATCGTAATAGTCATAGTTCTCCACCGGAATGTCCTTGTCGATGGAATGGGTCCCGATGATGACGCCGCCGTCCTGGGCCGCTTCCAGGACTTCCGCCGCCTGGCGTGCGATCTCTTCCCGGGAGCCAGTGGCCAGGGTGTTGATATTGCACATCCCGCCTATCAGCACCAGCTTCTTTCCATAACGCTTTTTCAGGTCGGGCAGCCACATGCCCGCCGATGGCGCAGGGCTCTGGTAGCCGTTGAAGCCCGTCTCCACCAGCAGATCCATCAGGGGGGCGCAGTGGCCGTCACAGTGGAGCACGATGTTCCTGATGCCATGCTCCCGCCAGTACCGGAAGATTTCCTGGTATACGGGCATGAAGATCCGTTCGTAGCTGGCGGCGGAGAACATGGGCCCTCTCTGGGCGGCGAACTCGTCATAGACCCAGATTGCCGTATCCTTTGTATCCGTGGCCTCCGCCACCCGCAGCCCCTGAATCTTGATGAACTCGCCCAGCCGCCGGGCCAGGGCTATGCAGAACTGGGGATCCTCCGCCATATCGCACAGATACTGCAGCTGCCCCCGCATCCGGAAGCTCCCCATGTACAGCCCCAGGACACCGGACACATTGGCGAACCGACTGGCGTTCTTCTCCGCGTGGCGGGCCAGGCCCAGATAGCGCTTCTCATCCGCCGGATCGTCGAACACCAGGCTGTCCAGAGTCCCCTTTTCCTCCAGCACCGAGGAGATTTCCACCTCGAAGTACGCGTTCTCCTTCTGCTCCACCACCCGCCCCCAGCCGTCCCGCACCAGCTGGCGGCCGTTCTGGTCTTCCAGCAGCCGGGCGCTGCTGAGCAGGGGGCCGTCCTGATCCGCCAGGACCGTGCCGATATCGATATCCGGATAATAATCATACAGGTTCGCGCCCGGAAGCTGCTTTTTCCTGCGCCATTCCTCCGAAAACTCAGGCAGGAAAATGTCATAGCGGGGAATCCTGTCCGTCCCCTCAAAGGCAAAGGTGCGCACCACCCTTTCTCTTGCATTCATATCCATACCTCCTCGCGTGCTGCGGCACGCGCAAATCCGTCCGTTTCTCTTTCTGCCCGTCTGAGCGGGCCATTCCCACATTGTCCTCAGTCCTCCGCGGGCGCCTCCAGGAAATCATCCTCCAGCGGGAACATCGGACGCCGTATCCGTTTCAGGTGCATGTCCTCCAGCCGTTCGCAGGAAGCCCCGGGCGTAAGCGCCAGGATTGCCAGGTCGGCTTCCTCCTCCAGCTCCGGGAACAGGTATCCCAGCTTCACCGCCACGATGTGGAAGCGGCGGAAGTCCAGGCCGATGGAGGCGAAGATGTCCGGCCTGCACATGGATGCACGGTTTTTCGTTATCACTACCGTCATGTCCCCGCAGTCCAGGGTGGCGCTGGGGCCCGCGTTGTTGTTCTGGTAGGAAAGGATGTCGCCCCGGTGGATCAGCCGCCCTGTAATCACGGCGGATTCGCTCTCGGCCGAAAGGCTTCCGCCCACCCTGAGGGTCATCTCATCGCCCAGCCTGGCGGCATAGCAGGCATCACAGGCCCCGGCGTCCGCGATGCCCGCCACCAGCACGCCCTTCGCCCCTTCCTCCTGCAGGCGCTTTAACAGACAGGCATTGTCCCCGGGGGCTCCCGCCGTGGTATTGTCCCCGGAATCGGAGAGGAACACCAGGGGCTCCTTCGCCTCCATGGCCAGCCGCACCGCCTCCCTGGGCTGCGCCGCCTGCACCAGGAACCGGAATTCATGCCTGACTTCATAGAACCTCCTGGCCAGGCGCCTGGCGCAGTCCAGGGCCAGACGTTCGTCCCATTCATGGGTGGCCACGAAGTTCGGGCCGGTATAGGGCTCGTCTATCCAGGGCTGTCCGTTGAATACCTGCACGCTCAGCATCCCCGGCAGCCGTTCCATCTCCTCCGCCATCTCCATGATGCCCTTCAAGGGCTCCAGGTCTGTCTGTACCGCATCCCCGCAGACGATCACGTCCGCCCTGGTTAACTGGGGCCTGGGCAGAAGCCTCCCGCGGATACACCGCAACAGCAGTTCCACCCCCCGTCTCTGAGCCTCCTCCCTGTCCCGGTGGGGCGCGGTACGGTATCCCGTGATGACATTGCACAGCTTCGGTATGGCATCGCTGTTGTCCGCGTGGAAGTCCAGGGTCAGGGAAATCGGCACCGATGCCCCTACTTTTTCCCGGATCCTGCGCAGCAGATATTCCTCGGCGGACCCGATTCCCTCCACGCACATGGCGCCATGGAGGTAGAGCCAGATTCCGTCCAGCCCTTCCCGGGGCAGTCCCTCCACCAGCCTGCCGGCCAGCAGCAGGAAGTCCTCCCGGACCACCGCTCCCCCTGGCAGCGCATGGGCATACAGGGTGGGCACGATCTCGCACCCCTGCTCCCGCAGCAGGTCTGCCACCGCCACCTTTTCATACATGGCCTGTCCCTGGGCGTAATCGAAGTCCTCCAGCCGCGTCAGGACAGGCGTCAGGCTGTTGCCTTCGCACAGCATCGCCCCTATTGCTATTTTCATGGTTTTCCCGGAAACCATATCTTTTCCTTCACCTCCCTGCTTCTGCCGAATCCCGTCCTCTGTCTGTGTAATCCGGCCCTGCAGCGCGTCTACGCATCCTCGCCCATCAGTGTGATAATGGAGAATTCAGGCAGTTCCTCTGCCTGCACCAGAGTCTCGCCGCCCTCCCTTTCCAGGTTCACCCTGCCCCGGGGAAAGCACTCTGCCCGGGAGACCCTCAGAAGGGAATCCTGAATCCAGATACGCACCGTTCCGACAGAGTTTCCGGTCTCATGGGCCAGGGTATGGAGCAGCGAAATCCAAACCTTTCCGTCCCCCTGCTTCACAGAGGCCTCCACACAGGAAGCCTCCTCTCTGGCGTCATCCCTTTACGCTTCCCACCACGATTCCCTTGATATAGTATTTCTGCAGGAACGGGTAGATGGCCAGCATGGGCAGCGCGGTGATGAAAATCTGGGCGGAGCGGACGGTCTTGTCAGAAACCTTCGCCAGGAGCTTCCAGCTCTCCCCCACTCCCAGGTTCAGGTTCGTGGTCAGGCTGCTGGCCTGGTTCACCAGATTGTACACATAGGTCTGGAGCGGATAGTTCTCCGCAGAGTTCATGAAAATCATGCCCGAGAAGTAATCGTTCCAGTGGGCCACAGTGACATACAGCGTAATGGTGGCGATGGAGGGCAGGGATACGGGCAGGATGACCCGCAGCAGTATCTGCAGATGCCCGGCACCATCGATGCGGGCGGATTCCTCCAGCTCCCTGGGGAGGTTGCGGAAAAAGTTCATCATGAGCATGATGTTCCCCGCGCTCACCGCGTTCGGCACCACCAGCACCCAAAGGGTATCCAGAAGGTGCAGCTCCTTGTACAGCATATAAGTGGGGATGAGGCCGCCGCCGAACAACATGGTGAAAATCAGCAGCCCCACATATATGCTCCGCCCCCGCAGCCTGGAGGCCGGATAGGAAAGCGGGTACGCCACCAGGATCGTCATGATAAGATGATAGGGTATTCCCAGGGCAAGGCGCTTCAGCGACACCAGAAACGCGGCCCAGAACTCCTTCTTGGCCATCACCCACTCATAGGCCGCCGTAGTGAAGTTCACAGGCAGAAGCCCGATGTTTCCGGCGCTGGCCGCGGCATTATCGCTCAAGGAGATCGCCAGGATATGGACCATGGGCAGGATGCATATCAACGCCAGCGCTGTCAGCAGGCAGTAGTTGAACACATCAAAAATGATACCTGAAATCGTGCGCTTTTTTACCATAATATTCCTCTTTCATTTTCACTTCCGCATCCGCAGGCAAGGGTCTTCACCACACCCGGTAATCCGAAAACTTATAGGATAAATAATACGCAGTCGTCATCAAAATCGTGCTGAGCACTGATTTGAACAGCCCTACCGCTGTAGACAGGCCATACTGCATCTCCTTGAGGCCCATGCGGTATACAAAAGTATCAATGATGTCCCCTGTGCTCATGACCTGGCTGTTGTACAGGACCAGCACCTGGTCAAATCCGGCATTCAGGATGCTGCCGATGTTCAGGATGCCCGTCAGCATGATGATCGGGGCCATGGCAGGCAGGCTGATATGGATCACCTGCTTCCAGCGGTTAGCGCCGTCGATGGAGGCTGCCTCATAGAGGCCCGGGTCGATTCCAGTCAAGGTGGCCAGATAGACGATCGTGCTCATGCCGAAATTCTTCCACGTATCCGTGGCGATCAGCGTGGCCGGGAACACCCTGGCATTCCCCAGGAAGAATACCGGCTCAAAGCCCAGGGCTCTGATCATCTGATTGATGATTCCTTCCGAAGGGGATAGTATAGTGACCAGAATCCCTCCGAACACCACCCAGGAAAGGAAATAGGGGGCATAAATGATAGTCTGTACCGTCTTGCGGAATTTCATGGCCCGGATTTCGTTCAGGAGCAACGACACCACAACGGCCACCACCATTCCAAATATGATCTTCCCCAATGCTATGACCACTGTATTCCGGAAGATATTGACGAAATTCGGCATGGAGAAAAACAGCCTGAAGTTCCCCCAGCCCACCCACTTTTGGTCGCCGAAGAATCCCTTGACAGGAACGAATTTCTGGAAAGCGATCCGCAGCCCTATCAGAGGCACCAGATGGAATACAATAAGGGTAAGGATGCCCGGAATCAGCATGAAATGCAGGGGAAGCTGATTTTTGAGCCTTTGCAGGCCGCGTTTTTTCCTGTCCGCTTTAGCCGTTCTTCCCGGGAATCGTTTTTCTCCTCCGAAAGCCTTCTCTCCTTTGGGAAGCTTTTTATCCATCCCCATACACACCTCCTGTTAAAGTCGCCGCGCGATACTCTCCTGTCAGTTGCCCAGCTGATATTGCTCTGCATATTCCTGAAGAATCTGGTCGTATCCCATGCCTCGATATTCGTTTACAAAGTCGTCCCATTCGTCAAAGGACCTCTCGCCGTTGATGAAGGAAGTATAATTCTGAAGCTGATAGTCGCTCAGGATGCTGCCGTTGGTGACCTCAGTGGCAGTGGGATTGCCCCAATGTTCGTTAAAGATATAAGCGTCCCTGTCGATATAAGTCTGAACCTTTGCCGCCGCTCCGTCCGGCCCGAAAATCTTGTTCCAGGCCCAAAGGCTCTGGTCTCCGGCCTTGTACCCGTCTATCTGCTCCACATAGCCCCGCTCCTCGGCAGTCAGTTCGTCCAATGTCTTATTTCCCGCATAATAATCCGTGATGTCAAGGCCGCACTGTACATTCTTAAAGCCTCTGTAGACCATAATCGGCGCGTTCAGCCAGACTTCCGCGCCGGAAGCGCTGTTGATATATTCCCGCTGGAGGCCGTCGTCCGTATTGTAGTAGAACAGGTCCACCCATTCATTCAGCATCATGACCATCGCCTCGGGATGCTCGAACTCCCCGGAGGCCACATAATAGGCCGAGATGCCCAGAGTATAGGCATTGGTGACAGGCTCTCCATCGTATCCCGGGACCTCCATCACCAGCCAGTCGCTCTCCGGCTCCAGATCGTGCTGGGGCTGCATGGGGTAAAGCGGATCCGAGAATGAGCCAAAGCAGAGGCCTACTTTTCCGTTTACAAGAACCTCATAAGCTTTTGAGGAATCCTTCGTGAACCATTCCAAGTCGATATATCCCGCCTGATACCACTTATTCAGCAGCTCCAGAACCTCCTTCGTATTTTCGTCCACGAATCCCGTAGTCAGTTTCCCGTCCGCGCCCACTACCAGGCTGCCCGGATAAGAGCCTTTCGCGTAGAACAGAGGGGCTATGGTGCCTGTAATCCGCTGATTTATCACCACGGCATAGGTATCGTCCACGCCATTCCGGTCAGGGTCCTGGGATGCGAAGGCCTCCGCGATCGCGATGACGTCATCCATAGTCTTCGGCGCTTCCAGATTCAGATTGTCCAGCCAGTCCTGGCGGATGTACAGAAGCTGCGCGCTCTCTTTGGGATTGCCCGTAAAGGGAATGGCCATCATCTTGCCGTCATACATGCAGGCTTCCATGACCTTCTCGCCGCCCTCCACTTCCACCAGGTTCCTGGTGCGCTCGCTGGCATACTTCTCCCAGACTTCGTCCAGAGGTTGTATCATGTCTGCCTCCACCAGCTCGGAGAGCTGCTTTTTATCCACCCTGAAAAAGTCAACCAGTTCTCCGGAAGAGATATCCAGGTTCAGCTTGGAATTGTATTCTTCGCCTGTGGGGGCCACCCATTTATACTTCACATCAATTCCGTATTTGTCTTCCATCAGCCTTGTCCAGGCATTGTTTTCCAGGTCTTCCCCTTCGCCATACCCCTGGGTGGCGTCGCTGAAAGGACGGACTGTGGTCACGGTCACAAGAGGATCGAACTTCCCCTCTGTCCCGTCAGCTCCGCTGTCGGCCCTGTCCTGCCCTTCCGTGTCCTGTTCCGCTTCTCCCGTCCCCTCTTCGCTATTTTCTTCCGGGCTCTGCTCCTGGCCGCTCTCCTTGGCCTCACCGCCGGAACCGTCCTTCCCACTCCCGCAGGCGGCCAGGGACGCTGCCAAAACCAATGCCAACAACATGCTCACGATTCGTTTTTTCATACTTTTCTTCCCTTTCTTTCGACCTACATTAGTTTCTGCCGCTTTTTCCATAATTACTACAAAATAGCTGTCCCTCGTTTCTTGCAAACGTTTGCATTTTTAGGTAAAAAACAGGAAGCACGTATCAAAGTGCTTTCACCGTTTTTCCTTCTTCTAAGAATGGCTCCAGGAAAAGGCGCTTTCGTTCCGTCCGATCCGCTTTCTCTCCCGAGTCGTCCAGGCGCCTCAGGAGCAGCTCGCCCACCTTCCGGCCAATCTCCACTTCCGGCTGTCTGACGCTTGTAAGCTTCTGCCTGGGCTCCATCCCCATTTCATGGATATCGAACCCTACTACGGAAATATCTTCCGGCACCGACAGCCCGCTTTCCCTGATAGCCTTCATGGCTCCATAAGTCATCTTCTCCGATACGATGTAGACTGCGGTAAAAGGATTCCCCTCACGCTGTGCCAGCAGGCGCTTCATCTGCAGGTATCCGGACTCGCACTTATAATCTCCCCGGACTACCAGTTCCGCGTTCACCGGTATCCCCCACTCCTCCATGGCCTCCTCGTAGCCCGCCAGGCGCTCCACACCCGTAGTCTCCTTCTCAGAGCCCGCAATCACGGCAATCTGCCGATGTCCCCTGGAAACCAGGCATTCCACCGCCACCCGGCTGGCCTTCCTGTTGTCCACTGTAATAGCATCCAGCTCAGGAAGCTCCGGCACATTATCGATGAAGACCACGGGAGCGCCGCTCTCCATGAATCGCTTGACGGTATTGCCGCTGCAGTCCACCGTGGCCAGCACCAGCGCGTCCACCCTGCGGGTATAGAGCATGTCCAGGTATTTCTTCTCATTGTCCGCGCTCTCATGGGTGTCGGCGAGGATGATCATATAGCCCTCCCGGGCCACCACCCGGTCGATTTCCTTCACAATCGTGCCGAAAAAGGTCTCCGAGATATCCGGCAGCACCACTGCCATTGTCTTCGTTGAGGACTTTTTCAGTGAGCGGGCGATTTCATTGGGCACATAGGAGTATTTTTCAGCGGCTTCCAGAACCAGCTGCCTGGTATCCTCCCTTACAACACTCTTCCCATTCAGCGCCCGGGAAACTGTCGATACTGACAGACCCAGTTCCTTGGCAAGTTCTGATATAGTGGTACTTTTCACAGAGAATTCTCCTTTGCAAACGTTTGTAATTTGTATTTTAAACAATTATACCCAAAATGTCAAGAGCGTTTACAAATTTTTTTGAACTTTTTGTGGTATGCGTTCCGGCACAGCATGCCCCATTTATACGATTTTCACGCAGCGCCATATTCGGCGTCAACATTTCGTGACCACTTCCCGGGCAGGTTTATTTACAGTCGAATAATTGGTGCTGAAATTTCATATACACAAATGCCCCCTAATATGATAGAATCGAACCAGGCACTCATGAAAATCACAAGAAACAGAAATATCGGCACTAAAAAGAAGTCAGCTGCACCCTGACGCTTGCCATAAAGGGGATGTCCCATGAAAAATTTCAAGAGAGAAAATCTATCCTTTTCCCTATGTGGATTAAACTGCGGCTTATGCCCTATGAACCTGGACCACTACTGCCCCGGCTGTGGCGGAGGGGAGGGAAACCAATCCTGTTCCATAGCAAAGTGCAGTTTTCAGCATGGAAATATAGCGTACTGTTTTCAGTGTGAAAGCTATCCCTGCGAAAGATATGAGCACATAGATGAATTCGATTCTTTTATCACGCACCGGCATCAAAAGCAGGATATGGAGAAGTTCAAGGCGCTGGGAACGGACTGTTATTCCGCAGAACAACAGAGAAAGAAAGTCCTGTTGAATCATCTCCTGAATGCTTATAATGACGGGCGTAAGAAGACGTTTTTTTGTGTTGCAGTCAATTTATTGGAATTAGAAGACCTGGAAAATATCATAAAGGTTCTGGATGAAAATACCCTGCATCTTTCCTTAAAGGAGAAGGCCGCCTATGCCGCCAAATTATTCCAGGAAGCTGCCGCAGCAAAAAATATCACGTTAAAACTGCGCAGGAAAAAGTAGCCTGCCGGACTTTGGAATGCGTTGGCGACAGTTGGATTTTCTTGTGGCAGCGGGCTTCCACTTTTATCTTAACTTCCTGAAATTTTCTCACTCAAATTGACCTTTTTTATCATTACAGC
>NZ_CAPDXS010000087.1:0-22350 GCF_948601915.1 uncultured Acetatifactor sp.
TCTACGGCTTCCCGCGTGCTGATATGCTGTATATTGATATGCGTTCCCGTCTCCAGGGCAAGCTCCAGGTCCCGCTCCACCAGGCCTATCTCCGCCCCCCTGGGAGAGCCGCCGATCCCGAAATAGGCGCTGGCTTTTCCTCTGTTGATGCCGTTATTGTCTATCAGCGCCGGATCCTCCTCGTGGAAGCTGACGGGCATGTCCAGGGCGGCTGCGCGCTCCATGGCCTTCCGCGCCAGCTCCCCGTCCAGAAGCGGGATCCCGTCGTCCGTGAAGCCCGCCGCGCCGAGCTGCGCCAGCTCCTCCATGGGCGTGAGCTCCTTTCCCTGCATCCCCATGGTCACATTGGCGCAGGAGAGCACATGGATGCCTGTCCCACGCCCCTTCTCCAGCACGTATCCAAGGGTCTCCCCGTTGTCTATGGGGGGCCTGGTGTTAGCCATCATCACTACGGTGGTAAAGCCCCCGGCGGCCGCCGCTGCCGCCCCGGTCATTATGTCCTCCTTTTGGGGGAAGCCGGGATCGCGGAAATGGACATGGACATCCACCAGGCCCGGAGCCGCCAGCAGCCCCTCCGCGTCGATTACCTGGCAGCCCTCCTCCGGCTCCTCCAGCCCCGCCCCGATCCGCAGGATTCTGTCCCCCGCCGTGAGGATGTCCAGCTTTCCTTCCCGGCCGGATTTGGGGTCTATCATATATCCGTTCTTTATGAGCAGCATGTCATACCTCCTGTAGCCTTCTGGCCCGCTTCGGTTCGTTTCCTGTCTTCCAGTGTAACATAATTCCGCCGTAAAAGGCAAGAGCGTCCGAAATTCTGACGCAAAAAGGACGCGGAACCGCGAAGGCAAAATGGGGCGCTACCACAGCCTCCCCATTCCTTACAAAAGCTCTGTCCGCGCTTCTGCTGTGCATCAAGACAGAAGCCTCCTACAGAATCTCCGGATTCAGCGCATAAAACAGTGATTTTTGTGCGGAATATGGGCGGAGAGCGTCAAATAACGTCATTGAAATCAGAGATATAGACAAAAATAAAAACGGACTTGCGCAAACTGAACATTCGATATAAAATGTTCGCAGCAATAAAAAAGTTCGCCTTATAAGCAAGTAAGGCGAACTTTCTTACTTTAATTTCATCCTTGTCGCTGTATCAGCACCGTCATTTCCTCAGCTTCTTCAGCGCCTTCTCCGCAATCAGGCACTCCCCATGCTCCTCCAGCTGCACTGTCTGGGAGGGTTCTGCCGCATAGAGGCTGGCGAATTCCAGCGCCTGTATGCAGGCCCTGCTGTAGCGCTCATAGGAGGCCCGCCCTTTGAGCAGATACAGGAAATAGAGCCCATCCATCTGGTACAGGCTGCTCTCCACCTGCAGGTTCGAGGGCAGCATGGCGGCGAACTCTATGATCCGGCCCAGCTCTGAAAAGGCGAACACAGCGAAGCTGGGGCGGCTCACCTGCTGCGCCTGTTTGCCTTCCGCCTGCTTTCCCTCCGCCTCCCCGGCATTCGGGCCAGGGCCGCTCTCCGCCGACTGGACGGTCCCCTCTCCGCTTATCTTCTCCCTGGTCCTCTGGAGGATCCGCTTCATCTCCTTCAGGCATTCGATGAACTGGTCGCTCTCCTTGATCTCCGGATCCCTGTCGGAGAAGGTCAGAATCAGGCCCTGATCCGGCAGCATCATGATCTGCAGATCAAAGGCGAATTTCGGAGGCTTGTAGCCCACCTCCTCCGCAGCCTGCTCTATAATCTCCTGTACCACTTCCCTGGCTTTATCGCTGCGAAGGACGAAATCTTTGTAATCAATCTCATACTCTTCCAGTTCTTCATTGGACAGGAAGCACTTTACCGTCTTTTCATCCACACGTTCTATTCTCATATCATTGTCCTCATAAAAATGTACCTGCCACATAACCACATTCCTATGATACCATGATATTCGGAAAAATACAATTATATTTATTTTGGATAATAGAATCATTTCTTATGATTCTATTATATAAGTTTTCCATTCTATGCATTATTTTATACCTTTTTTTAGACAATTTTTAGCCTGTTCCATCCCCGGCAGGCCTATAGCTCCAGGCCATAGCCGGCCACCTTCCAGCCTTCCCCCTCCTTCACCGCCGATATGGTCAGGTACTCCAGATAATCCGCATCCGCTGCCGGGCGGAACTCCATGGAGATTATGACATTGTCTTCATCCAGCGGCCCTGCACCGTCCAGCCCCTTTACGGCCAAAAGCTGTGCCTGCGCCGCCACATGGCCATCCAGGCCGTCCGGGAATGTCTCCACTCCTCCCCCGTAATCCGCCGACAGATACTGCGCCAGCTCCGCCGCGTCTCCTGCCAGATAGGCCTCCCAGAAAGCCGTTGCCAGCTGCTCCATCTGCCGGACGTCCGCCGACATGCCCTGGGCGTCCGCCGACAGGTCCTGGTTATCCTCCTGCCATATGGCGAAATTGGCGGCGATGACGGGCAATATGATTCCAAAGCCCTCCTCATATTCCGAGACCGCCGGATAAGCATAATGGATGCCCATGACCTTGCTTCCGCTTCCGCTGAGCCGGACAGAGAAGACTGTGCCGTCTTCCTCTTTCCTCAGGACATCCGCGGCCTCTGTCCCGGCATAGCCCTCCTGTTCCAGGATATCCCGGGCCTCTTCCCATGTATTCCCGCTGTAATCGGCCACCCAGAACCGCACCTGTCCGTCGGATTCCCACATCCATTCGTCAGGCACGCCGGACTTCCACCCTGATTCGGGAATCAGCAGACCATAGCCCTGGCCCTGGTACAGGTATGCGGGCTCCTCCTGGGGAATGCCCTCCTGCATATAGCGCAGCGTGTATTTCCGATCCGGATGCGCCTCCGTCCCAGAGTCCTCTCCGGATGCATCCCTGTCAATCACGGCGGGCTCTTCATTCCTGCCCTCCGCCGCCCCTCTGTCCAAAGGCGGATCCAGGGGCAGACCATCCGCATCGTCCCCGTAGGTATAGCTGTCCGCGATGATGACCAGTATCAGCACGCCTCCGCAAAAGCTTCTTTGAATCAGTCCCATAGCCATCCTCTATTTCCCCTCCTCCACGATCCTCTTCAGCCTCTCGATCTGCTCCCCGGATAGGGCCTTTCGGCTCAGCAGGGAGACGAAGAGCATATCCGCCGACCCGTCGTAGATCCTGTCTATCAGCTCGTCCGTCTCCGAGGCCTGCACCTGGGCCTTGGAGACCAGCGCATGGCACAAAAAGCCCGGCTCGCTGCGCTGGATGGCCCCTTTCCTGACGCATTTCTTGATCACAGTATAGGTGGTGTTCACGTCCCAGCCGATCTCCTCCTTCAGGATATCCGAGATACGCTTTGCCGTGGAATCTCCCTCCCGCCAAAGCACGGCCATCACCTTCAGTTCCGAGTCAAATAATTTCATACTATCACGATAGTAAACGGCTGCCAATACTATTGCAGTAGTTTTCCAGTCAGCACCGCAGCCGCATCCGGCTCAGCACCGCCAGGATTTCATATTTCCTGGGCATGTCCATCCACCTGGAGCATTCTGTGAAGAAGGGGGAATAGGCGGTTTCCAGCCCTGCCTCCCCGATTTCCCCGAGCAGGCGTTCCACCTCCCGCTCCCTGCAGATCCCCCTGCAGATCCACTGGGGCGGGGCTGCGCCGGGCCGGTTTTCAGCCCCCTCGGCCGCCTGCCCCTCCAGGGAGAACTTCCGGAAGCGCTCCAGGGGGTTCACCTGATTGATCAGCTTCCTCACCAGGAAGGCGATGGCGTTGAGCTGGGGGATGGTGGCGATATCGTGGAGCATGCGGATGTCTATCTGCTCCTCCCCCAGGATCAGAAAGCCTAAGTCGGATACCTTCAGCACCTCCGAGGCGGAGCCCTCCGGGCGGGTGCTCAGGCGGGCGGCATCGATCTCATCCCGGAAGCTGAAATCCGCCGGTGCGGGAATCTGCCGGTGTTCCGGCCCTGTCCCCCGGCCATCCCCTCCAGGGCCTTCGCCGTCCTTCCCATCAGCTGCCCCAGGAGCACATCTGCGCTGCAGGGCCTTCGCCGCCTCCGTCACCTGGCCGATGCAGTAGTCCTTCATCATATAGATCCGGTCCGCCGCCTGCAGGTACTCGCTGCTGCCGCCGATCACCAGTATGGTGGACACGCCAAGCCTCCCTGCAAGCTCCCGCACCCGCTCCACGAAGGGCGTGATGGGCTCCTTTTCAATCAGGGTCTTCATGACGGCATCCTGAATCATGAAATTGGTGGCGGATTTGTCCTCGTCGATCATCAGGAGCTTCACGCCCCATCCCACGGCCTCCATGATGTTCGCCGCCTGGGAGGTGGACCCGGAGGCATGCTCCGTGGAAAAGTCCGCCGGATCCCCTCCCGGAATCCATTTGATGAAAGGGGACAGGTTCACATGGCGGATGCTCCTGCCGTCCTCCGCGGAAATCTTCATGGCGGTGGCATCCGTTATCACCAGCTCCCTGCCGTCCCCCTCCACATGGTCGTAGATGCCTGCGCTGAGAGCGTCCAGCAGAGTGCTCTTCCCGGAATATCCGCCGCCTGTAATCACCGTGACGCCTTTTCGGAAGGCCATGCCTCTGACCCCGGCCACCTCCACCGCGTCCTCCGGCGTGGACAGGAAAGGCACCGCCCCCTGCATGGGAGCGCCGCTGCCCTTCTCCCTGGGCAGGATGCTGCCGTCCGCCACAAAGGCGCAGCAATCGCTGTCCTTAAGCCAGGCACGAATCTCCTGTTGCTTGGCGTGGAGGGCTAGGGCCCGCTGTAGCCCGGCGCAGTCGAATTCGTTCACGAAGCAGTTCACCGCCTCCGGCAAGTCCCTGGTCAGCATCTGCACCGCCTTCTTGTGCTTGCCCAGGGGGAGCTGCACCTGGAGCATGATGCTGACGCAGCTATAGGCAGGCACCTCCATGGCCCCGTCGATGGGCGCGATCATGCACATCACAGCCGTGGAGGATTTTACGCCATTGTCCCCCAGCCTGTCCAGGATTTCTATGGTGTCCCCCTTCAGGATCCGGTAATATTTCTGGGGAATCAGGTTCACCGCCGCCACGTTCCGGGCCAGCACCTCGCTGCCCGGCTCATAGATGAAATAATGCCCGTTCTCCCTGGCCGTGCGCTTGCGGTTGTCGTTCCCCTCATTCAGGGCCCGCACATAGGGCAGGAACGCGCGGAAGATATAGTCCAGCGCGGCCACTCCAACCTCCGCCTCCTCCAGCTTCAGCAGGTGCATGGGGATGTGAATCGTCACCGTGGGCTTCGACAGCTCCAGGCGGTTGCTCTTGGCAATCTCATAGCCAATCTCCCCGTCCCAGTACAGGGCATGGTTGTGCACGATGGGGTCTTTGTCCATGAAGCTCTCGCACATCCTGCCCTCGTAGATTTCCTCATAGGTCTCGCTGGCAGGCCTCATGTTCAATAGATAATATTTTAATCTCTTCAAATTCTGGTCTCCTTTTATACAGTGTTGTCTTCTTGATTTCGTTTTCCTGATATTGTTTTCCCGTCATCCTGTCTCTCTTTTCTCTCATAGCGCATCACCTTACCCTTTCCCGGAATCCCCCGCCCGCGGCCATGGCCTTCCCGGCACATAAAAGGCGCGGCAGACAGACCTTAATCTGCCCGCCGCGCCCGTTTTCCGCGCGCGAAAAAGGCACACCAATATGTGTGCCCTGTCGTCAACAGTTATGCATAAAGGTACTTAAAAAACGGCATCCGAAATGCCCTCTGTTCAGTTGATTCGGTCCACCATCCTTCTGCTTTTCTTCATATCAAGTCTCCTCCTTCAACTGAATTTTTTAAGTACAACATGAGTATAGCATTGCACGCCGGAAATGGCAAGCAGAAAATCGCATGTCTCTCATTTTTTATGCAGGGATTTCCGGTACTCACC
Organism: uncultured Acetatifactor sp.; assembly: GCF_948601915.1. Taxonomy (NCBI): domain Bacteria; kingdom Bacillati; phylum Bacillota; class Clostridia; order Lachnospirales; family Lachnospiraceae; genus Acetatifactor; species uncultured Acetatifactor sp. The sequence continues at coordinate 5,903 of NZ_CAPDXS010000087.1, forward strand.
CGGCGGCATGCCCTCCCGGTTCTTAAAGGCCCTGCTCATGTTATACGCGTTCGTAAAGCCGCTGAGCTGCGCGATGTGCTCCAGGGTCATGTCCGTAGTCTTTAAGAGCCTGCGTATGTAGGCCATTTTTTCTTCCATGATTAGATCGTTGACGCTTTTTTGAGCCTGTGTCTGCAGAATCCTATTTAGATGCCTTGCGCTGATATGCGCATATGCGGCGACCGTCTCTGTGGTAATGCCCTTGGACAGATTAGAGGCAATATAGTACCTTATATCCGAAACCAGGGATTCCTCGTTCACCTGCAGCCCCTCCGATGACGGCATGACCTGCCGGGAGAGCTCCAGCAGGAGTAGGCAGATATTGAGCGCCACGCCTGTGGGGAGATAAGGTTGGCTGTGCATCTGCCTTATACAGTCCTCCATATACTGCCGCAGCGGCTGGCTAGAGGCAATCGGCTTCCATGGCACTACATCCTTCATCGCGTTCCTGATATATCTGCCATCGAAGCCAATCTCGGAAAAATCCAGATAGAAGCCTGCCACGAATTCTTTGTACTCCGGTGAAATCTCGAGAAAGGAATGGGGGCACTTTGAGGGGAGCAGAAGACAGTTCCCTTTTTCCAGGCGGGTCTCATGTCCGTCCACCTCCATCCTTACAAAACCCTCCAGGGCCACATGCAGCTCATAGAAGGAGTGGTGATGCCGCTTCATGTTCCATTTTGAATCATGGGCACAGTCGCCCGTAATCCGCAGCCATACCACTGATATATTGACAAAGTCTGACTGTAGAGACCCTTTGTATTCTTTTTCGGGAAATTCATCCGTTTTGAAGCCTGACATATATCCTCCCCGACCTAGAAAATATCAATTGTTGCATCTGCGCAATAAGTAAAAATCCTTAACTTATTCTACCATAATAGATGCGGGAAAGCAATCCTCCATATTCTTCAAGGCAAACAAAAATGATAAAATGCTAACCCAAGATGATATCTATATGTCTGACAAGGCTATTTTATTTATGCCGCTCGCAGTGTATGATTTTTACTATAAATAGAAATCCTATCACAATATATTTGTATACATCACACATGTACATTCAATAAACCGGAATTATATAGCGCAGATTCGACAAGGAGGTTCTATGAAAGAAAAGATTATTTATTCAAAAAGGAAATTGCGGATCCGTCTGAAACAGCACTGGCAACTCTATCTCCTGCTTGCTCCGCCCATGCTCTATCTGCTCATTTTCAACTATGCGCCGCTGTATGGACTGATCATCGCGTTCGAAGACTACAAGCCGTACCTGGGATACCTGAAGAGCCCCTTTGTGGGATTGCAGAACTTTGCCCGATTCTTCAACTCCAACAAATTCGGGCAGGTGCTTCCGAACACCGTCATCCTGGCGTTCTATTCCCTGTTGGCAAGCTTTCCCTTCCCAATCATCCTGGCATTGTGCCTGAACTATATCCCTTCCACCAGGTTCAAGAAGGCCGTGCAGAACGTCACCTATGCGCCCCACTTCATCTCCACGGTCGTCATGGTGAGCATGCTGAACATTTTCTTTGCCCAGAGCACGGGGCTGGTGAACAATGTGCGGGACGCACTGGGTCTGGACAGGCTCCTGTTCATGGGAGAGGCGGGCGCCTTCCGCCATCTGTATGTGTGGAGCGGCATATGGCAGATGTGCGGCTGGGACAGCATCATCTACTTCGCGAGCCTGGCTGGAGTGGACGAGTCCCTGCATGAGGCCGCTATCGTAGACGGAGCTACCATCACACAGAGAATCCGCTTTATCGACCTCCCTTCCCTCAAGCCCACCATCGTCACGCTGTTCATCATGAATACCGGAAAAATCATGAGCATCGGCTTCGAAAAGGCATACCTGATGCAGAATTCGCTGAACCTGGAGACCAGTGAGATCATCGCCACCTACGTGTATAAAATCGGCCTGCTGAACCAGCAGTACAGCTACTCCACGGCCATCAACCTGTTCAACTCCATCGTCAATCTAATTCTGCTGCTGACTGTAAACGTCATTTCGAAAAAGCTGAGCGACACGAGCATCATCTGATGTCAGGAAGGACTAGTCAATGAAAAGAAAATGTAAGGAAGACAAGATTTTTCTCATATGCAACACACTTTTGGCAATCCTCTTTCTGGCGGTCTGCCTGTACCCGCTATACTTCATCCTGATAGCATCCTTCAGCAATCCCGGGATGGTATCCGGCGGAAAGGTCTGGCTGTATCCAAGGGGAATCACGCTGGCCGGCTATGAGATGATGTTCACCAAGAACGAGATATGGACGGGCTATGGCAATACCATCCTGTATACCCTGGTGGGCACCTTCATCAACCTGACGCTGACCGTGTCCGCGGGCTATGCGCTTTCCAGAAGGACGCTGCCATTCCGGCGCGGCATCAACCTGTATTTCCTCCTCCCCATGTTCATCAATGGCGGCCTGGTGCCAACCTACCTATTGATGAATGCGCTTCATCTGGTGAACACTTTCACGATCATCGTACTGATGGGAGGGGTGAATGTCTGGAATTTCGTAATCTGCCGGACTTTTTTTGAGAACAATATCCCGGAGGAGATCCTGGATGCGGCCAGGATAGACGGAAGCAGCGAGCTGAATTTCTACTTCCGCATCGCCCTTCCCCTATCCAAGGCGATTCTGGCCGTCATGATCCTGTTCTTTGCGGTAGGGCACTGGAACGGATACTACAACGCCATGATCTACCTACGGGAAGAGAGCAGATACCCACTGCAGCTGGTGCTCCGCAATCTCCTGCTCACCACCCAGCTCTCGGCGGAGACCAGCGATTCCGGAATGGCGCAGCTGCTGAATCTGCAGAGCATGAAATACGGCGTCATCGTAATCGCCAGCGCTCCTGTGCTGATCCTCTATCCGTTCATACAGAAATATTTCGTCAAAGGTGTTATGGTAGGCGCTATCAAAGGCTGACATATAAAACAAACAAAAAAGGAGGCAACTTATGAAAACAAAAAACACCAAAAGAGCAGCAAACCTTCTGGCAATCCCTCTGTCCCTCGCACTCATGCTCACGGGCTGCGGCGGCGAACCGTCCACCCAGGAGCCGGGCGCCGCGAAGGAGTCGGAGAGCAGCTCCGCTGCAGAGTCCTCCACTCCCTCAGAAGCAGCGGAAGGCGTAGTCAACAAGACCAATCCGGAAGGCCTTCCGATTGCGGCAGAACCCATCACGCTCACGGTAGGCGTGAGCGCTTCCAGCTCGTCTTTTCAGGGCGAGTGGGCAAGTCTGGACTGGATCAAACAGATTCAGGAGGTCAGCGGCATTACATTGGATTTCCGCGTCTACAACAGCAACGAGGACAAGAACCTGATGTTCACGAGCCGTGATTATCCCGATATCTCCTTCAATGTCGGGTCGGACAAGCAGATTCTGGATGCTGCCATGGGTGGGGACATCTATGCGCTGGACGAGCTGATCGACAGCTACGCGCCGACCTGGAAGGCTTATCTGGAGAAGGACGACTATGCCAGAAAGGTGGTCACCATGAGCGATGGGCACATCTACAGCCTTCCCATCGTCCGGGACGAGCCCTCCAACGGCGGACTGCGCGACCAGTGGCTGATTCAGAAGACCTGGCTGGACGAGCTGAACCTCCAGGTGCCCACTACCACGGATGAATTTTACGAGGTACTGAAGGCCTTCAAGGAGAATGCCGGAACCGGGAGCATCCCCCAGGACGTGATTCCCTATTATACCTATGGAATCCTCAACAATGTGGGCGGCGCATTGGATATCATCAATTCATACGGCGTGCGGGTGGCCAACGAGCGCTATATGGTCACAGTGGACGACAGCGGAAAGGTGGAATTCAATTATGCCAATGAAGCCATCAAAGAGCCTCTGGCCTTTATCCGCAAGCTGTTCGAGGAAGGGCTGATTCCCGGAGAGTGCCTGACGGACGACTGGGATACCTATATCACCAAGACCCGCAGCACCCCCGCGGTGGTAGGCTCCTATCACAGCTATCAGAACCCGGATGCCACCAATACGTCCATCGTGGCAATGGGGCCTCTGGATTCCGGGAACGGAAGCCAGCCCATGATCCGGAGCCAGACCAATCATGTACAGCGCAATCACTTTACGATTTACAAAAACTGTGAGCATCCGGAAGCTGCCATGCGCCTTGCAGAGCTGATTGCCGATCCCGACTGGTCCATACAGGCCATGTACGGCATGTTCGGGGACACCTATCTCACCAAGAACGAGGACGGCAGCGTCATGATGCTCCCTTATGAGGCGGATGCCCAGGGCAAGGACAGCGCTCCCATGAACAGGGTCCCCTTCCTGTTGGCCAAGGAAATGTTCGATACCTTCACCTATGCCGAAGGCTCTGCCCAGGCCCAGCGGGACAATGCCATCAAAGACCAGTACAGCAAATATACGATTCCCACCGAAAACCTGTATCCCAATGTCATGTTCAGCACGGAGCAGGTCGACAGGCTGGCTGAGCTGAGCACGGACATCGGTGATTATGTGCTCACCACTTACTCCACCTGGATGCTCAACGGCGGCATGGACGCTGGCTGGGACGCTTATATAGAACAGCTGAACAAGCTGGGGCTGGAGGAATACATTTCCATTCTCCAGGAGGCATTGGATGCCTTCAACGCAAATTAGGGCGGCAGGACAGCACGCCAAAGGGGGACAATTATGCAGCGACATATCAGAGACGGCATCTATCCTACGATGATAGCGCCTTATGCCAGCGATGGCCGATTGGATGAAGAAGCTCTCAGGAAGCTTGTACGGTGGTATGGCAGGAAGGGCTGCCAGGGGATTTTCGCAGCCTGCCAGTCAAGCGAAGTGTTTTATCTTTCTATGGAAGAACGGAAAAAAATGGTAGAGGTCGTAAAGGATGAGGCTTCAAGGCAGGAGGAAGGGGCATCCATGACGATCGTCGCCTCCGGACATGTCTCCGAGTCCATAGAAGCCCAGGCCGAGGAACTGATGACGATACATGAGGCAGGCGCCGATGCCGTCATCCTGATCTCCAACCGGATGGACATTCCGAATACAGGAACAGGGGCCTGGATCAGGGATTTGGAAAAGCTGCTGTGCAGACTGCCTTCCGACATAAAGCTGGGCGTTTATGAATGCCCGACTCCCTACAAAAGGCTGCTGGACGATGAGATGCTGCAGACTATAAGGGATACCGGCAGGTTCTATTTCTTCAAGGATACCTGCTGCGATCCCGGCCTGCTTGAGAAAAGGGCTGTCCTCCTGAAGGGCAGCACCTTGAAGCTCTTCAACGCCAATGCGCAGACCTTCCTGGCCTCCCTGCAGCATGGCTACAGCGGCTACTGTGGAATCATGGCGAATTTCCATCCGGAACTCTATGTATGGCTCCACCAGCACTATCAGTTACTTGCGGAGGAGGCGGACCTGCTGGAGGATATCCTGTCCATGGCAGCGTTTACGGAGGCCCTGCCCTATCCGGTCACCGCAAAGCACTATCTGAGCCAGTATGAGGGCATTCCGATGACAGCGATCAGCCGCTCCTGCGGCCGGGAACTGGAAACCTACGACAAGCTCATTCTGGAACAGCTCTACAGACTAAGCCGGCACTATAGCCAAAGACTGGCGGAAAGGACATAATCATGAAAGGCAACAGCAACTGGAATTACAGGCCATATCTTCCGGCAAACAGATATTCTGAACGGGGCAATCCCTTCATCTGCCGCCTGGCGCCGCGGGAAACCGACTGCGAGGCAGAATGGCTGGGCGAGGGGGATTCCTTCACCCTCTGCTATTCCCTGCGCGGGCAGGATTCCTTCACTCAGGTGCAGACGGATACCCACTTTTATCGAATCGAGAACCTACAGGCAGACAGGGAATATGAACTATATGTGGTGGATTACAAGGGCAGACAGAGCCCCGTCCGCCTGATACGGACAGGAGAGTGCGTGGGGACAATCGTAAACTACCTGCACCCTGAGGACACCGTGTATGGCTTCTCGGGACAGTATCTCTGCTCCCCCTCCATCATACGGCTTCCGGGCGGCTCGCTTCTGGCCTCCATGGATGTGTTCCGTGGAAACGCCCCTCAGAACCTGCAGCTCCTGTTCGGCTCTGATGACGGCGGCGGCCACTGGCACTATGTCACGGACATTTTCCCCTGTTTCTGGGGGAAGCTGTTCTGGCATCAGGAAAAGCTCTTTATGCTCGGCGTCTCCAGGGAATACGGCGATCTGCTGATTGGGTGCTCCGAGGATTTGGGCAGAAGCTGGGGCACCCCCACCGTCATCCTGCGCGGATCTTCTTCCTCCGCGGAGGACGGAAACCACCGGGCGCCCATGTGCGTGCTGCACAGCCACGGCAGATTGTGGACGGGGACGGAGTATGGCTCCTGGCATAACCGGCAGTTCTATGCCTCTCTGCTGTCCATAGAGGAAGGCGCCGACCCAATGGTGGCCGCCAACTGGAGCCTCACAGAATTCGTCCATCCGGACGTGGCGTTCCATGCGGACCTATCCGGAACGCCGGGCGGAATCGAAGGAAATGCCGTAGAGCTTCCGGACGGAAAGGTGGTGGACTTCCTCCGCTATGAAAAAGACAAGGCCCTCCTGCTGGAAGCGGCCCCGGAGGATCCGGAAGCCCCCATGACAGCGCAGCGCATCGTGGACTTCCCACTGGGCCATACCAAATTCGACATCGAAAGGCATACAAGCGGCGTATACTACGCCTGCGGGAACCCCTTCCCCGGAAGAACTGTGCTGGCCCTGTATTCCTCCCGGGATTTCGTCCACTGGAAAAGGGAGGCAGATGTGATAAACCGCTCGGAATATGATATAAAGGAAATCGGATTCCAGTATCCCTCTATCTGCTTTGACGGCGATGACATCCTGATTTTAAGCCGCACGGCCTGGAACCGCCCCCATAATTTCCATGACAGTAATTTCATTACCTTCCACAGGCTTTCCCTGACCTGAAAGGCCAGAACCGCACCGGGGTTCCGCTTCCCGGTGCGGCCCTGTGCTTCAATCCTCCAGCACGTCAAAGGCCGTACCGCAGGCCCAAGGGCTTCCCACATCGCAACGGCCATGGTGGTACTGGCGAGCCACTACCTCTCCCTGTCCCTCCACTATGTCCAGCTTTATCCGGCTGTCCCCTGCCTGGGTACGGCCGTCCAGCAGGACAATCAGCGCATCTACATCATTTTCCTGTATTTTCCTGTTCTCCATCGTTTCCTCCTCATCCTTTCCAAAAATACTCATGGCATAGCATCTGGTACAGCATTTATCGGTATAGCATTTATCCGCTCCATCCCTTGCAAAGAATCCCTTCCTATGATAAAATGACACCGTCTACAGCAACGTGATAGCAAAGGCATTGCGCCATCACATCCAACGAGAAAAACGAGGAATCCAAATGAGTGAGTTGAAGCTGAACAACAAGCGAACCGTCCTGGTAGGCCTGGCCTTCCTGTCCATCTGCTCCTTCTGGCAGATGTACGATAGCGTGGTGCCCCTGATCCTGCGGGAGACCTTCGGCATGGACGAGTCCCTGACGGGAATCATCATGGCCGCGGACAATATACTGGCCCTGTTCCTGCTGCCCTTCTTCGGCGGGCTGTCGGATCGGACCAGCTCCCGGCTGGGCCGCCGCACGCCATACATCATCGCAGGCACCGCGGCGGCGGTGATCCTGATGAACCTGCTGCCCGCGCTGGACAACAGCTACTCCCAGGCGGCCGCTCCCTTCAAGCTTGTGGCCTTCGTCATCGTGCTGGGGCTGCTGCTGGTGGCCATGGGGACCTACCGCTCCCCCGCCGTGGCCCTGATGCCAGACGTGACCGCAAAGCCCCTGCGCAGCAAGGCCAACGCCATCATCAACCTGATGGGGGCCGTGGGCGGCATCCTGTATCTGGGGGTGGCGGCTGTGCTCTACCCCACGGCGAAGGTATCCCAGCTTGCCCATGTGGACTACCGGCCCCTGTTCGTCATCGTCTCCGCGATTATGGCTGCGGCGGTCATCGTGCTCCTGCTCACGATCAGGGAGCCAGCCCTGGCCGCGGAGAACCAGGACCTGGAGCGGCGCCATCCCGAGTGGAACCTGGCCCAGGACGACGGGCACGGCAGCGAGACCCTTCCCGGGCCGGTGAAGCGCAGCCTCTGCTTCCTGCTGGCCTCCATCGCCCTGTGGTTCATCGGCTACAACGGCGTCACCACCTGGTTCACCACCTATGTGTCCCAGGTCATGGGCGAGGGGCTGGGCGGCGCCTCCACCTGCCTCCTGGTGGCCACCGCAGGGGCAATCGTCTCCTATATCCCCATCGGTATCCTGGCCTCGAAGTTCGGCCGGAAGAAGACCATCCACGCCGGCATCATCCTGCTGGCCGCCTGCTTCCTGGCGGGGTTCTTCCTGACCACCCTGTTCTCCTCCATCAATGCCGTCATGTATGCGGCCTTCGCTTTGGTGGGGCTGGCCTGGGCGGCCATCAACGTGAACTCCCTGCCCATGGTGGTGGAGATGTGCCGGGGCGGGGACGTGGGCAAGTTCACGGGATATTATTACACCGCCTCCATGCTGGCCCAGGTGATCACGCCGGTGGTGGCGGGCTCTTTGATGAAAAGCATCAGCTACCAGATCCTCTTCCCCTATGCCGCCTTCTTCGTGATGCTCAGCTTCCTCACCATGTGCTTCGTGCGCCACGGGGACAGCAAGGCTGAAGCCAAAAAGGGGCTGGCGGCTTTCGAGGACATGGATGACTGATGCATCCCGTCAGGCTGCCGGGAAGGCCCGGAGCCGACAACAGAATTTTTATTTGCAATACCAGAAAGAAAGGTGTGTTCCAATGATAATCATATGCAGGATACTGTTGGCGGCATTCATTGTAGTCATACTCTGGTGCCTGATGCTGCTGCCCAGACGGGGGCACTTCGGCTGGGACAGGCTGGCGGACGCCAGATATGCCCACCGGGGGCTCCACGACATGAAGCAGAATATCCCCGAGAATTCCATGACGGCCTTCCGACGCGCCGTGGAGAGCGGCTTCGGGGCGGAGCTGGACGTCCATCTCATGGCAGACGGCCATCTGGCGGTGGTCCACGACAGCGACTTGAGCCGGGTCTGCGGCAGGAGCGCAGTCATCGAGAACCTGCGGGCGGAGGACCTGAAGGACTATCCTCTGCTGGGCAGCGGCGAGTCCATCCCCCTGCTTCCGGAGGTCCTGGCATTGTTCGAAAAAAAGACTCCCCTGGTCATCGAGCTGAAGGTGGAGCACGGCAATGCCTCTGCCCTCACCGATGCGGTGATGGCGCTCCTGCGGGACTGGGAGGGCACTTATTGCATCGAGTCCTTCCACCCGGCGGTGCTGCTGCATCTGAAGAAGCATTATCCCAATGTCATCCGGGGACAGCTGTCGGAAAATTTCCTGCGCACCAATGATGCCGGGACCCTTACATGGCCTGTGCGGGCCGTGCTGACCCTGCTGCTGACCTCCTTCGCCACCCGGCCGGACTTCATCGCCTACAATTACATCGACCGCTCCTGTCCCAGCCTGCGGCTGATGAAACGGCTCTACGGCGTCCATGAGGTGGGCTGGACAATCCGCAGCAAGGAGATACTGGAGCGCCTGGAACAGCAGGGGGTCATGCCCATCTTCGAGGGATTCCTGCCATAGGCTGTCAGGGGTGCCGCCAATGCCACCCACTGCGCAGGCCGCTTACAGCTCCAATCCCCGGAAGAAGTTCAGCACCCCGTCCTCCACGGCCAAATGGTCTGTCCGCTCCCTGTCCATCTCGTAGAAATACTTCCCGGTGCCCAGGCTCACGGACAGGCTGTCCAGCGGGAACCCTTTCTGCCGCACCCCCGCATAGGGCACGGCGGTGATCAGGAACACCTCGCTGGCGGTGCTGTCGTCCATGGCCTCGTAGATATGCTCCCTGTCCATCACCAGGCATACCGCATTGCGGTATCTCGCCCGGAGATTCCCGTACTTTTCCGCCAGCCCGCCGTAATACGCCAGCATCTCCTGATCCGTCAGGCACTTCCCGCCCACAGTCCGCACATGGATGCCCGGCTGGAGCTCCTGTGGCAGGTCTTCGAAATACAGCCCCGAATCGCAGGAGAACACCGGTATCTGATAGAAATCATAGTAGCACAAGGCCTTCTGCCTGGCGTTCTCCAGCGGGGTGCTCCCGTCCTCAGAAGGGCTTGGCGCTTCCCTGTCCATGTCGGCCAGCCCCAGCACCTCAATGTCCAGCTCCGACAGCCTGCGGCGCATGGCATTCAGCTTAGCCGGGTTTCCGGTTCCAAACAGTATCTTCTTCATAGCACATTCCATCCGTATACTTCCATCTGGGTCAGGGCCGGGAAGGGCGAGGGGTCGTCCGCCTTTATCAGATTGGACAGCTCTATCCAGTCGGTCTCCTTCTCCGGGAAGGTGAGTACATGGCCTGCGACGGATTTCTCCAGAGGGAAGTCCTGGCTGCTGCCATCGGAGAATTTCAATGTCACCTGTGTCCACCAGTTGTCATGGGGAAAATCGGCCCGGGTGTAGAGCACCACCTTGTCCGTGCGGATCCGTCTGCCGAAATCCACCCGCATGGCGGCGTCGTCCTGCCTGTTGATGCCCCAGGACTGATAGGGCCAGGCCCCGTGGGACAGATTGGCGCGCACTCCGTCTATGGCGTTCTTGGCGGCGAACACGGACTCCCCCCTGGTCTCCACATTGGCTGTGGCATGGGGGAAGCAGGGCACGTCCCGATGTTGGTCCGCCGGGTTCAGGGCCAGGTTCCGATAGGCCTCTATCTCGTCTGGCCTGGCGGCCTGGACGTAGAGGTAGTGGCGGCTGCCGGAGAACACCTTGGGCGACAGGCTGACGCGCTTCTCCCCGAAGGGAATCTCATAAGACACATTGTCCGTAATGTACACAAAGGCGGCCCCCAGTGCATCGTCCACCTGCCAGTTTACATAAGCGTTCTTGTCTGAGGTCTCCAGGACAATCCTGTCCCCCTCCTCATAGGCCCGCATGCACACCAGGTCTACGAAGTCCTCTCCGCTGCTGACGCAGATGGTGCTGTCGTTTCTGTCGATTACTTTCAGCGAAAATGTAGCCATAGCTGATATGCTCCTTTTTTCTTTATTTGAGGTCGCCGACGGCGTTTCGCCGGGGCATCTGTTCCGCCGTCCTGCCCTGTCCGCGGCCCTTGATTCCGCCTGTAGGCGCAAGCCCGTCAACCATAGATGCGGAAGGCCTCCGTCTCCTTCTCGAACCGCGCGCTCTGGCCCCTCCATTCCTCCAGCAGCTCCTCCAGAGAAAGGATTCCATAGAGGTAATCGTCTATCCGCCTGCCTCCGGCCAGATAGTGGAGATGCTTGTTCCCCTGGCCCTGGTCACTTAAGGTGAACTGCTCCGGGTAGAGCCGCACCACCTGGCGCATGAGCTGGAGCGCCGTGGGGATGAAGTCCAGGGTCTTGTCCAGGGGCGCGAACTCCAGGCCGAAACAGACCTCCCCGGCGTACTCCCGCTCCACCGGCACAAAGGCCCGCTGTCTGAAGATTACCTTGTCTTCCTTTACCGCGGCCTTCATCTCCCGGTACAGCTCTTCCATCTTCACATAGGGCGCGCCGTACATCTGGAAGGGCTTTGAGCTGCCCCTTCCGGCGCTTAGGGAGGAGCCCTCCAGGAAGCAGCCGCCGCAGTAGCAGATGGTGCTGTGGAAATCCACCAGGGCCGGGGAGGGGATGTTCCAGAGCAGCCCGGTATCGCTAAAATACGTGTCCCTGGTGTAGTTTTCCATGGGAATCACCCGGTAGTCCAGCTTCAGGCCCCTGTGCGCCAGAAAATAATGTCCCACCTCCCCGCAGGTCAGGCCGTAGCGTACCGGCAGCCCGTAGTCCCCGATGAAGGAGGCGAATTCCGGCAGGATGGTCCCGCCGCTGACGATCCGGTTCCCCAGAGGATTCGGGCGGTCCAGCACCACGAAGGGGATGCCTGCCCTGGCCGCGGCCTCCATGCAGTAGGTCATTGTGTAGATATATGTGTAATACCGCAGCCCTACATCCTGGATATCATACACAAGGATGTCGATGTCCGCCAGTTCCTCGGCCTCCGGCCGCAGATGGTTCCCGTACAGGGAGCGGATGGGAATCTGATATCCGGGGTAGACATCGTTTCCCACCTCTTTCCCCGCGCCCTCCCCGAACATGCCGTGCTCCGGCGTGAACAGCTTCCCGATCCGCAGGCCCCTGTCCATGAACAGGTCCACGTTCACCCTCCAGAGGGAATCCACCCCGGAATAATTCGTAATCAGCCCGATGCGCTTCCCCCTGAAGATCCCTTCGAATTCCTCCAGCCGGTCCAGTCCCAGTACCGTCCTCATATCCGCCCCTGCCTTTCCTGGCCTGTAAGGCCATATGTAGGTGTATCTGCAGTGTCTTTCAGTCCGTTCATGCCAATGAATCAACCACATTACATATCTTTTCTATTTCCTGTTCCGGGTGCTTCCACCAGTTTGGACTCCATATGCGGTGAATCCTCCACCCTCTCGACTCAAGATATTTCTGGCGATGATAATCCCTTTCTCTGGCTGATTTAGAGCTGTGATATAATCTTCCATCACATTCAATTCCAAGGATATATTTCCCGTCTCTCTTGATTGCAAGGTCAATGCGGTAACCACCAATGCCCACCTGTGTATCGACTTGATATCCTTTTTCAGTCAAAGCATCATATACCTGATTTTCAAAGTCACTGTCAAAAGATATATTCTGCCCAGGATTGCTCTCATCTCCAAAGGACAAAAGAATCTGCTTTGCGCTGTCTTTATCCCCTTCACTGACCGCAAATGCATACTCAAGATACTTTTTCAGTAGACGCGGGCCTTCATTTTTCGCATCTTCAACCTGCAGCTCTGTCGGCTGAAATGATGTGACTATGTGTATCTTTTTTCTGGCCCGGCTGATTGCTACATTTAAACGGTTTTCTCCTCCCTTATGGTTCAGCCATCCAAACCGTCGAACCAGACGCCCATTCTCATTCCTTGCGTAGCCGATTGAGAAAATAATCACATCTCTTTCATCTCCCTGCACATTTTCGATATTTTTAATGAAAAGTCCAATATCTTCTCCATCCTTATGACGTGCAAGTTCCGCTTTATATGAGGCGGCAAACTCCAAATCTTCTCCGCATTCTTCCTCGATTAGATCCTCAATCAAATCACGTTGTTTACTGTTGAAAGTAATAATGCCAATTGTCTCCCCCTCTGTCCTCTCCTGAAAGAACTGCTTTAGCATACCCACAATATATTTTGCCTCTTCCCGATTAGATTGGTCCACCCACATTGCCTCTTCCATTTTATGTACCTGAATCGGAGGAAGTTCAGGTGGGTTTGCATTTGGAGAAACATAAAGCCGCCCTTTATAATATGCATAGTTGGAAAAAGCAATCAGCTCTTCGTATTTAGAGCGATAATGGAAATTCAATAGCACATCCTGATATCTGAATCTGGCCAAATCAAGAAGGCTTTCCTCTTCAATAGCCGCATTCACTTCCGCATCTTCCGGCAAATCATCATAATCAATGCCATTTCTCCCTTCGCCTAAACTGCTCGGTCGAAGCTGCTTATGGTCGCCGGCAACTACTACCTTTTTCGCCCGGTAAATAGATGGTATCCCCTTTTCCACATACATTTGGGAAGCCTCATCAAAAACTACCAAATCAAAAATCCCTGTCTCCAATGGAATAATTTCAGAAACCACTTCCGGTGTCAACAGCCAGATTTTAACACTTTTAAATAGTTCGTAAGAGAATTTACTAATAAATTTATTGACGCTCCATTTCCGCTTGCTGTCCAGTACACGCAGGATTTCCTTATGCTGTTTGGATATCTTCATACTATGCATTCCGTCTTTTAAAATACTCTCCAGCTTTTTACGCGTCAGATCCTTTTTCTCAACAATGTTCTGTTCCAAAAAGCTAATAACGGACTCAAAGCCATCAACATCATGCAATACATTCGCGTTTTCTTTTTCGAACCGGACTCTGTGCTCATCCAACAGTTCGTCAAATAGTTCCGAATTGTTTTCCTTCAAACTTCCGCCCAGTTCACCTCGCACCTCCCACAGAGTCCTGAAATAATTCCTCTCATTTTCATCCAGTTCATTATATTTATACTTCAATCTTTGATACTCTTCGTAATCGTCCAGCCCCGCAACAATCTCCTTAGCCTGAGCAAGCAACTGATCTTTGTTCATCCCAACAAAATACTGCTCAATGACTTTCTTCACTTCATCATTTACATTATTTTTTGTGAAGATTCTGGAAAAAAGCTCTTTGCCTGCCAGTCAAGTATACCATTTAAAGACTCTTTCAAAGATGAAATCTCATATTCACTCATGTTTTCATGAATATATTTCATCCATGCGCAGGAATGGTCCATTGTGAAGTATCGGTCAAAATCCCGCAACTGCTCTACGTCAGAAAATCTGTGAAATATTTTTTCAATCTGCTCATATTTTAGCTCAAGAAGTCCTCTGTCTCTTTTTCGCTTTATGGCTCCAATCTTTGCAAAATGGGTTTCATCTGATGAATCGTGTCTCCTAATTTTATTATATAATTTGTAAGGTTCTATCCCGAATTCATTTGGAGCATACAACTTATTTGCAATGCGCTCCAGCTTTTTGATTTTTATATCAATATCATCCGATATTCCGTCAATATCAATCTCTCTATCCTCCGCAGCATCCCCTACATCCACCATTCGTGATAGCTGCCGATAAAAGTCATCTTTATTTCCCACATCACCAATCATGAGAGCATACTGGGACAGGTTGCCCAACCTTGAATACACTACATCCAGAGCCGTCTTTTTCTCTGAAACCATCAGGACTGTCTTCCCTTTACCGACAAACTCTGCAATCAGACTGACAATCGTCTGGGACTTTCCGGTTCCCGGAGGTCCTTGAACGACAAGCTCGTCCAGCTTATTCATGGCTGTCAGCACATTTTCCTGAGCGCTGTTCAGTTCGTTGATGTAGAACATATCATGCTCCGATACCACAAGATCCTTTCCATCGACCTGAATGGGCATCTCTCCACCATATGTATCTAAGTCAAAGTCATGTTCATCTGCATTTAATAGCAGCTTATTCATCAGAACATTGATCTTATTTCCCTTTAAAATATCATCAAAATCCTTTTGAATTGAGCTGGAACACATCGGAAACTTCCCTAACACAGCACATGGCTCCAATCTGAGTTCACCAGAGCGGTACTTAGGAAATTCATCTGCCTTATATTCCGTAAAACCGCGCAAAGCCTGATTGCCACATTGAATCTTAATGTCATTCTCGGCATAGAAAGAAAGCACGGAATCAATAAATGTCTTTTCGGAATAGCTTTCAATGGTATCTGTCGGCAAGGGCTTTGAAATATTATTATATTTATAATGTGCAAGGATTAATGCATTATTATAAATGACATCCCTCGCTTCGTCTACCCTCACACGAATCATCGTTGATGTCCTGTCCGCAATCACTGGAAACAAAGCCAATGGTGCACGGACATCAAAATCTTCTCCCGCAAGACGCCCAATTACAAACGGATATCCAATATACAAATCATTTTGCCCTTTTTCGCGCAAATTTTTATTGACTTCCCGCAGAAGCTGTGTAAGTTTCTTGTACTTCGCTTCTTCCGTCTGTACCGCATCATCAGCGTCCTGAATCGTATTGCATATGGTGACAAAAGAGCTTTTTCCGAACAACAATTTTTTTACAGAATCTTCCCCTGTATCAAACAAATCAAACGCATACTTACTCGCTATTCTTGCCATATAAAGAAGCCTATTTCTTTTATTGATGCTGACCAGATTCTTCTCTAATTCTTTTAACGTATCCATGACAGAAGGATCCAAATCAACCGTTTTCTCCATCTCTGTCTCTTCATAATTCCGAATACGTGTAATAAAGAATTGTCCATAGCTTTTAATGAACGTTTGTCCGATTCCTGGCACACTTTCAAAATCGCTGAGTTTTTTGGGACATAAATCTGCTATCGCCCACAGCGCATCATCGCTGCACACCAATGGCGTCTTGCCGGTTTTTGCCTTTATAATCTTTTTTATATCCTGTCTGCAACGATAAAGCTCATTATACATTTTTTCATTGACTGCCATATATCCCTCCACTCAATCACCAAACTCTGGCTATATTCCGCATACTCCACCAAATCTAAATCATAAAACCATATGCCATCCTTTGTTCTATCTGAGATTTCATGAAATATAGTGTTCTATTTCCATTATATCAAGAACATGTATGTTGTCAATTCCATGTGGTCATAATCGCTCAAAAGGGAAACCAGTTTTTATGTCTTACATAATCCAGCCCCCTGTGATATAATACCTAAGTGAAGTATCATATTCAGGGCAGAAAGAAAGAACAGCTTT
>NZ_CAPDXS010000088.1:0-22001 GCF_948601915.1 uncultured Acetatifactor sp.
CCGGCTTCACCTATATACTACGGTTTCAGCGGCGAATACTACATCAAATCTCAAATTTTTTCAAAGTTATTGTACCAAGCCGCTTACGCGGCAGCAAGTTCTAAAAATAATTTCACCTAATTCCTCAAAAAAGTAGCAGTTTTTGAAGATATGTTGTATTGTTAAGTTACGGGGAACTGTCCAGTCTGGCGATATTGACCGAGCAGGGGCAGGGGCTGCTGAACTTTGATTATGCCTATGACGGGAACAGCAACTCCTTACATCAGAACTGAATCTGTGATTTGAAAAAGGAAGGAAAGGGAAAATAATCCAAACATTATATGCTGTTATGGATTTATGGGGAAAAGGATGGGAAAGAAAATTATTGAAAGATGGAAAAACGACCCTATATGGAAACAGAGATGGGAGCGGATTGCCCTCTGGATATTCAGCGAAAACGAAATAATTGACACTGTAGAAGACATGGAATATACCTCAAATGGATATTTGGATTTGAGAGGTTTTCCCTTAAATGTTTTTATCGCTATACAGGAATATACAAATCTTCAAAGAAATGAACTGCTGCAGGATTCGGGAGGAGCTATCGCCAACAAAAGATTTGAAAAAGTCGATTTTTCATATGCTGATTTAGGCGGTCGAGTAATAGAAAAGTGCAAATTTTATGATTGTGTATTTGAAAATACCATGATGCGTGACATTGCTGAGACGAAAAATGTATTTGTCAATTGTGTTTTTAGGAAAGGAATTTTTGGAGGCTTTTTAGGCATGGGAGAGAGTGATTACAAGGATGTACAATTTCACTCTGTTAAAATGCATAGAACCCAAATGTGGTGGCCCAATTTTGAGAATTGTCTTTTCCATGATTGTAACTTAAGAGGTACAGACTTCGGCGGGGCTCATTTTAAAAATGTCAAGTTTGTTGGAAAGATTGAGGGAGTATGGTTTCGAGGAAAGAGACCCGATCGCTATAAAGAAAACTGTAAGTGGAGGCCGGAAATAGACGAGCGTTGGGATCAGATTCTTCCAATGGGAGCAGATTTTTCAGAAGCTGCATTAAGCGATTTGACAATCAGTGATTCGTGTGATCTTTCAGAAGTGATTTTGCCGAGTGACGGAAGCTGTTATCTCGTTCCTGATCTTGATGCTGCGAGAACTGATATCAATATGCGGCTTAAAAAAGAGGAAAACAGACTGCTGAAAAGGATGTTGGAATATTATTTTATGAAAATGGAAAATCAAAACATGGAAATACTGTGCCTGAATGATGTCTATCGTGAAATCCGAAAAGAATTTGCACCAGAAGAACAACAGGAAAATTTTGATTTGTGCAAAGAAGTCTGTAACGACTTATTGAATAAAAAAATATTAACTTTAGGCGTTAAATAATATGAGATATGATGAATTATATAATACTTTAAAAAGAGAAATTCCAGAAGGATACTCTTTTTTTAAAGTGAAAGAAAAAGAGTATCTGATAGATGGAACCGACGGAATGCACATAGTGTTCGGTATGGTTATAGTTCCATATATTCTTCATATTATCCAGAATAATAAAATGTCAGAAATAAACAAACTATTTTTATTTTTGGAAAATATGGCAATATGTGAAGATGTAAAAATAACAGAAGTTTTAGATTTCACAGTATTAGAGCAATTAGTGGATGAAGGACATGATACCATTGAACAATGTAAGCAATATATGGGAAAAAACACATTGATGCATTGTGGAGAGATAGAAAAATATTTTTTGTAACAACTTTTAGCACTTCTATTGACGATTACAAATCATCCATTGCTGTTGAAGCGCAGGTAGACACATATGACAATCCCAATTATGAAGAGTATCATGCTTGTGCAAAATTGTGCCTGGGCAGGAATAGTGGCTTTATTCATAAATGGAACCAATTCATGAACGAAGAAGTGGAAAGCGAGAAAATCTGCAATTTTGGATATTTCCGCGCATATGCTGTAAAAAGATATTTGCGTGGTATGGAATATGCTGAATGCAATCTGGGCGTGCATGATATTGCTGGCGGTGCTTTACGGAGCCGCCACGGGACACATGGCGGAGGTGACCAACGCGGCCTTGGACAGCGCGGGGGAGGCGGTATCCCTCTGCATCACAATGGCCGGGGTGGTGGCGCTGTGGATGGGGCTGATGGAGGTGGCCGGGAAGGCCGGGCTGGTTGAAAGGCTCACAAGGGGGATTCGGCCATTCCTGCGGTTCCTGTTTCCGCGGATCCCCCAGGGGCATCCTGCGGGGGAGTACATAGCGACGAACATCATAGCCAATGGATGATTTATAATAGGACTAAATAAAGAACCTTTTACTGCGAGGGCTTTATTTAGTCCTTTTTTCACTTCATCAGATTGTCTATATCTGAAATGTAGCGCTATAAAGGGAAAGCAGATTCCCTGCGGTTACTGCAGTATGCTGTACAAGAATTGTATCACATAAATACCGGTATTGGAAGTACATTTGTGTTGTCGGTTGGCTCTTATGGGCTAACTGGCATCGCAAATCAATTAAGTTGTATAAATTTATAGCACGTTAAATTAAGTTAGGAGGGCTGGCTATGAGTATGAGTACGGCGACAGGCGCAAGAAATAAGGAAGCCTACACAATTATTTTCAAGGACAAGCAGCACAAAGAATTTTACATGGATTTCCTGCCGAAATGCAGATACCAGGATGAGTACCATAAGGCGTTGGTGTACTGTCTGGGCTTAAGTGGGGACACGAGAGCCAATGCCCGGCAGATTTACGATTTTGAAACGGGAAACGTGAAGCCGGAATGCTTACAGGCAGGCTGGCTGACCAGTGGTAGCGGGAGAATCATCCGAATGGCATTTAACCTTTACTGTAATGGTACACCCAGTGTCTATGATTATGAGGAAAGTGAGGAGCAGCTGAAGGAATGCCAGTGCTATACAGTGGAGGATCTGTTCTGCTGTGGATATGCAGTTTATTTCTGGGAGGCGGTGAAACTGCGCTATCCGGAGTATGCACGCAAATAATTGAAAGGATTGGAGGGACAGGATGCTTAAAATTAGGATGCAGGGGACGCTTAAAGATTTGAAATGGTTCCGGCAGTTTTTGGAACGCAGTGAAGAAATCCAGGTGAACCGGGTGTCGGAGGCTTTTGCAAATAAGGGGACAAAGCGGTTCTTCCGTATGTATGCGGAAGTGGAAAAAGTAGAGAAGCGAAAATAAGGAAGTAGAAGAGATAAGCAGGAAGAAAAGCTTATAAGGAAAGCCGGAGGAAAATATATGTGTAGGTTATCTGAAAAAAGAACGAATGAAAACGGAAAGAGTGCTGTAAATGTTGGAGGTGCGGGGGACAGGTGTAAGATTATCGCCATATCGAACCAGAAAGGGGGAGTGGGGAAGACAACAACCTGCGTCAATCTGGGAATCGGGCTTGCCAGGGCGGGGGAAAAGGTTCTGCTGGTGGAGGCCGATGCTCAGGGCAGCCTTGCGGTAAGCTTAGGGATTTCGGAGCCGGACAAGTTGGATGTGACACTGGTGAATATCCTGGAGAAGGTCATCAATGACGAGGAGACCTGGCCGGGGGAAGGCATCATCCGCCATGAGGAGGGGATTGACTTTATCCCTGCAAACATTGAACTGGCCGGACTGGAGACTGCGCTTGTGAATATTATGAGCCGGGAGACGGTGATGCGCCAGTTCCTGAAGGAAATGCGGCAACGGTACGACTATATTCTGATTGATTGTATGCCCTCTTTGGGGATGATTACCATAAATGCCCTTGTGGCGGCAGATTATGTGCTTGTCCCTGTGGAAGCAGCCTATTTGCCCGTAAAAGGCCTTCAGCAGCTGATTAAGACCATCGGCAACATACACAGGAAGCTGAACCCTTCTCTGGAAATCCTGGGAATCCTGCTGACGAAGGTTGACCGCAGGACGAATTTTGCCAGGGAGACATCTGCCAGGATTCGGGAGGTCTACGGGGAAAGGGTACATATCTTTGGGAACTGCATCCCTCTGTCCGTGAGGGCGGCAGAGACTACAGCCGAAGGCAGGAGCATTTATCGCCATGACCCGAAGGGTGCAGTAGCAGAGGGGTATCTGTCCCTGACGGAGGAGGTGCTTGTGCTGGCCGGATGCGTGGACAAGCCCGTGGAAGTGGACGGGACAGAAGCGTCAGGCCTGCAGAAGGGAGGCCGGTAATGAGGGGAAGCAGTGCTCAGAAAATAAAGCTTACATCCTATGATGATCTGTTCGGCGGCGAGGGGCAGGCATCGGGAGAAGCCATTACATCCGTCCCAATCAGCCAGCTCCATCCCTTTAAGAGTCATCCGTTCCGTGTCTCTGATGACGCAAAGATGCAGGAGATGGTAGAGAGCGTGAAGAAATACGGGATACTGGTGCCGGGGATTGTACGCCCTTATGCTGAAGGCGGCTATGAGGTGGTGGCGGGGCATAGGAGATGGAGGGCCTGTGAATTGGCCGGGCTTGTGGAAATGCCAGTCATCATACGGAAGCTTGATGATGATGAATCCACTGTAATCATGGTGGACTCCAACATCCAGAGGGAAGACCTCCTGCCCAGTGAGAAGGCGAAGGCCTACCGGATGAAGTATGAGGCCCTGAAGCACCAGGGCAGCAGGGAAGGTGGCAGAACCATTGAGGAAATGGGTGGGACTGCCGGGGAGAGCGGCAAGACAGTCCAGAGGTATATCTGGCTGTCCCGCCTTTCAGACGGGCTGCTGGACATGGTGGACAGGAAGCGGATTGGCTTTGTGCAGGGGCTGGACATCTCTTTCCTTTCCGCAGAACAGCAGGGATGGGTGCAGGAGATTCTGGAAAGGCAGGGAACCTCCATCAGCACCTCCCAGTCTGCCAGGCTGAAAGGGCATGGCAGGCTGGGGGAGCTGACCCCTGCGCTGGCGGAGGCAGTCCTGACGGAGAGGAAAGAAAAGGCGCGGAAGATAACCATCGGAAAGGATGCGGTAAGGAAATATTTCAGTGACGATTACAGCAGCGAGGAGATCGAGCGGATCATCCTGGAGCTGTTGGAGGGCTGGAAGGAAAGGCGGGAGGCTGATGGGTTATCTGACTAGCGGGAACCAGATTGTGGACGCTATGGGCTCCCTGAACATAACGGGGAACATAATACCGACAATCTGGTATAGGACAATCCTGCGGGAGAACGGCAAGCCCTACCTTCTGGCCATTGCCATATTGGCGGACATCGTGTACTGGTACCGTCCTGTTGAGGTGCGCGATCCTGCCACAGGGCAGGTATCAGGCTGGAAAAAGAAGTTCTCCGGGGACATCCTGCGGCAGAGCTACCAGTATTATGCGGATTTATTCGGGGAATCGAAGAAGACTGTAAAGATGGCTATCGACAGGTTGGAGACGTTCCGTGTGCTTAGACGTGAATTCAGAACGATTTTCCATGGGGAAGGGCTTGTATCGAACAATGTGATGTATCTGAGATTGGTGCCGGAGCAGCTGTACCGGCTGACTTACCCGGAGGCAGAGCCGGGCAGTGTCTGGGAAGAAAAGGCATGCCGGGCGGGTACTGGTGAAGGTATGGGAGGGGGACTCCCTGCAGAACCGGGTGCCGCTGTGGGAAGGGCAGTGGGAGGGTTCCCTACAGATTTGGATACAGGTATGGAAGAACTGGGAGGGAGCCTTCCTACAAATTTTCACATAGGTGTAGAAGAATCGGGAGGGAGCCTCCCTACAAATTCGGATACAGGTATGGAAAAACCGGGAGGGAGCCTCCCTACAAATTCGGATACCCCTATGGAAAAATTGGGAGGGAGGGGTGTACAAAACGGGATACAGGCCCCTACAAATTGGGAGGGAGGTGGTGCCGGGAATTTCCAGGGCCTGTCCCCAAATTCGGAGGGAGTACCCTCCCAAAATGTAGGGACGTATACAGAGATTACTTCAGAGAATACATACAGAGATTATAATACATCTATCAATCCATCTATCCGTGGCAGCAGGGCAGATATGGCTGATGGGATGGAGGATGTGGATGCATGCATGGCGCTAATCAGGCGGAACATAGAGTATGAGCATCATATGAGGTTTGACAGGTCTGATGAAAGGAGCCTGTATGAAGAGCTGTATGCAGTGATCTGTGAGGTTGTCTGTGTAAGGCACCGCTCTGTCCGGGTGGGTGGGGAAGAATATCCCCATGCACTGGTAAAGGAACGGTTTCTGAAGCTGGGCGAAGACCATCTGCGCTATGTGATTGAGTGTATGCGGAATACATCAACCAGGATAACGAATATCAAGGCTTATATGATTACGGCTCTTTACAATGCGCCCATGACAATGAACCACTACTATCAGCAGGAAGTCAATTATGATATGCGTGGCGGGGGCTGGCAGAATGCGGAGGTAGAACGGGAGAAGGAATAGAGGTGTGGAGTCAACTTGTGGACATTATGTCCACAAGTTGGCAGACGGAGAAATACTGTAGGATGTATGCCAGATAAAAGGTGGGAGCGGCAGGAGAGTTGGCTGCTTCCATTTTATGCGTAGTGGCCGATTTGGATAAAATCTATTCTGGTGTCACTTGTGGACATAATGTCCACAAGTTGGCAGATGGAGAAATACTGTAGGGTATATGGCAGATAAAGAATGGGAGCGGCAGGAGAGTTGGCTGCTCTCGTTTTATGTGTGTAGTGGATGATTTGGATAAGGCTGCTCCGGTATCACTTGTGGACATAATGTCCACAAGTTGATTGGAGAGAGATATCCATAGGCTGATAACCACGGATTATTTTTTGCCTGTGGGGCCTGCCATAAAAAAGGAGAGATTGTAAATGGGAAAAAAGGACGAAATGCTTACTGTTGAGGAACCTTTGTATCATGATACATGGAAGCTGCTGAAGAAATACAGGGATGTGGTGTGGAGCTTGGAACTTTCCGTGCAGCAGGTGCGCAACAAGTTTGAGATTGAATATGGGAACACGATAGAGGACTTTCTTGATTCAGTCTATCTGGCGGGGGCCGACATTGCAGGGAGCGACATTGAGCATCACGCTCAGTGCATTGAGCGCAGCCACAGGATGCTGAAGCTTCTGGACAGTGCCATTGATTTGCTGAGGAATAAGCATAAGAATGGCGAGAGCTATTACTGGCTGTTATATTATTCCTATCTTTCACCGCAGCAGATGCGGAACGTGGAGGAGATTATTGAGAAGCTGCGTCCCCATATCAGGGATATAAGCATGCGCACTTATTATAGAAAGAGGCAAGAATGTATTGGAGCGCTGAGTTCCATTTTGTGGGGGTATACATCTAAGGACAGCAAGGAGGTTCTGGAGCAATTTGTTCCGGGAAAACAGGAGACAACATAACCGATATAAGAGAATTATGAAGTGCATGATGCCGGAGCTTATATGCAGAGCTTTACTGGATATGGAAGCGTAGACGACTAAGAAAATAGGTAGGACTGAATATTTTAGAAAGAGGAAAAAGTGATGAAAGATATTATTGTATGGACAGTTATAAATATTATAGTGAACTCAGTTATTGTAGCGATAGTGGCAACGCTATTTAAAAAAGGAGTCAATCTGGGGTGGAAAGAAGTGGGCTTCTCGGTGAAGCAGATTAGGCAATGGCGCAGCCTACGGCCATACTATGTCATGAATATTTATTATAAAGCGGAGGCGTACTTATTAGTAATATCCAAAAAGGATTATATGGAACTTCGGAAGAATGAGACGGGAAAGACTTACGTTTATATCAGGGAATTCCCAGCATGGTTTCTGAATCCGAATTTCGAGAAGTATGATTTCTCACTATGGGAAGTGGACTGGCATGAGAGGGACAGGAAAAATTGCCAGAAGACATTTCTCTTTATATTTATTGTGCTTGAAGCACTCATCTTTATGTTCGCTTTAGAGGTACAGTAATGGTAGATGATAGGATTGCTTTTGCATTACGTTAAATCGGCACGAAATTGGCACGGTTTTGCTCTTTCACCGAAAATCTCCATATGATAAAATGAATATGCTGAAATCTGTACCCAAAATAGAAAGGACTAAGAATGCACCCTACAGAGAGGTGCATTTTTAGCCTTTTCTGTTTTTGAGACCAAAACTATGAAGGAGGATTTGAAGTTGAAGAAAAAGACTTGCCAGCAGCACACACAACTACAGGAAAAGAGGGCACTCTGGTACAGAAAACTACCCATAGCCCATGCCGCCTATGGTGTCTTTCTGGGGACTATGACTTTCCTTGTATCTACGCAACCCGTATTCGCCGGGGAGAATGGAGGGGTAAATGTATGGACAAAGGCCAACGAGATCATGAAGGACGTGTACAGCCAGATTCTTCTCATCTCTACAGTGGCCGCCATCGTTACGGCTTCGGTAGCGCTCCTGATGATGAATTTTTCCCGCTCCGGGCGAACCGTGGACGAGAGCAGGGCGTGGCTGAAGCGCATCTGCATCACATGGGCAGTACTGAACGGCCTGGGGTTCATCATGGCCTATATCACTCCGTTCTTTGCGGATGGCAAGTGGGGTGGCTGATGTACCGGACAAATGGTTTGCAGGATGCGTTGCATGTAGAAGGGAGTGATTTCAGATGGGCATTTTAGACGGGATTGTGGAATGGATTGCAGAGCAGGTGATGAATGGTTTGGATTTGGTGACCTCCTCGGTGTTGGGGGCGCTGGGCTGCGATATGGCGGTGTTCCTGCGCTATTTCCCTGCCGCAGGCACCATGTACCAGATATTCGTAGCTCTGGCCATCGGCATCATCCTGCTGAACTGGATATGGCAGTTATTCAAGAACTTTGGCCTGGGAGCAGGCATTGAGGCGGAGGACCCGGTGAAGCTGAGCGTCCGTTCTGTGCTGTTCATTGTACTGGCTTACTTTTCGGACGATATCGTGAACACGGTTTTAAAGATTGGCGGTACGCCCTACAACTGGATTCTGGACTCGGAGCTGCCGCCCATCAGCTTTGCCAGTTTCAGCTCTGTGGCGACGACCATCATTGGTGTGGTGGCAAACGGAGGCGTGGCATTGATTGTGCTGATTCTGGTATTGATACTGGCATGGAACTACTTAAAGCTTCTGTTTGAAGCGGCAGAGCGGTATGTGCTGTTGGGGGTACTGGTCTACACGGCGCCCGTGGTTTTTTCTATGGGGGCCTCCCAGTCCACCGGGAACATCTTCAAGGCTTGGTGCAGGATGCTCGGGGGACAGATTTTTCTCCTTGTGATGAACGCCTGGTGTCTGCGGCTGTTCACTTCCATGGTGGGGACGTTCCTTGCAAATCCGCTGTCGTTATGAAGGAAAGGCGCAGTTTTAAGATGCCGACATATGGAGCGCCAGGGGATGAAGAGTGATTTCATGCTATGCTTCTGAAAGGGCGGTTGTGGCAAAGATAGATTTCTGGAAAGTTGATGAAGCATTGAAACACGAAAACAATACTTACATATCAGGAGGATGACAGATTATATGAAAAAATTGAGAGGACTGTTAGCGGCAGCGTTCCTTACAGCGGCGCTGTCTTTTGCTGTCTGCCAGCCCGCTTTTGCCGTATCGGAAGCGGATGTGCAGGCGAAGGTGGAGGCATCCGGAAAAGAGTCCGTCTCCGGGAACCTGCTGATCTGGTTCCTGTGCGCCATAGCGTTTCTGAAGGTATCCCAGAAGGTGGATTCTTTTATGTCGGGTCTGGGGATAAACGTGGGGCATACGGGCGGCAACATGATTGCGGAGCTGATGGTGGCGGCAAGGGGTCTGGGGGCAGCTAAGAATGTGGCTGGCGGACGTTTCGGCTTTGGCGGCGGGGGTTCCGGCGGCAGCAGGATGGGAAGTCCTGGCAGGAATGGGAGTCCAGGAAGCCCGGGCGGCGCAGGAGGATTCCTGTCGGGCGGTCTTGCAGGCGTGGTAAGCAGACAGGTGAGGAACGGCGCTGCTACAGCCGCTACCGCTGCAGCTGGTATAGGAAAGACCGGCGGCTCTGTATCTGGGAAAGGAAAAGGCGGCATGTCCGGGGGGATTTCCGGCATGGTGGGAGGACAGATTTACAAATCTTCCGTTAGCAAAGGCGGGAGCTTTGCCAACGACATCATCGGCAGGGTCGCAACAGGCAGTATTGCCGTGGATGGCGCCATAGAGGGGACGCAGGCGGCAGAAGCCCTGCAGTCTTATATGGGCTACACTGCACTGGGAGCCGGAGCGGCAAGTGTCCCCGCCTTTTCGGATGTGGAGATTGGCGGAGGGCGAATCACAGGAAAGGAGACTTCTGCGAAGCATCCGGGCGGGATTGCTTTTGGGATGTATAACGCTGCTCAATACGCTGCGCCGGAAGGGGCATTTGATACAGTGCATACAGCTGACGGCACTGCATGGTATAGGCAATACGCCGTAGATGCCGTGGAGAAATCGCCTTACATGGCTCCGGATGGTTCCGTTGCCTACAATGAGACCATTGTAAAGAAACTGCCCCCGGCACCTAAAAGAAAGGACAGGATATAGATGGGAGAAGAGAGGAACGGGATGGAGGAATTCCTGCAGAGAGGCTCCATGGCAGCCCAGTTCGCCAGAGGAGCCGTAAAGACAGGGAAAGCGGTGTCTGGAGCGGCAAAGGGTGCGGCTGTGGGAGGTCCTTATGGCGCCGCAGCCGGAGCATTGTGGGAGGGGAGGAAAAAGATTGGAAAAGTTATTGCTGCCATGGCGGCGCTTCTGCTCCTGCCGGTGCTGTTCCTGGCTATGCTTCCCGGCCTGCTGTATGACGGCTTTTTATCCTGGGTAAGCCCTTCGGATCCGGACACGCCTGTACTGAACAGCAGTACCGCCATCACGGAGAATGCAAACAATATCACCTTTACCATAAACGGCATCCTGAGTGAGGCACTGGAGGAGATGCAGGCGGAGATGGAAGCGGATTTTGCGTCCTCCGGCGCAGACTGCATGGAAGTGGTGAACCCTTATGCGGCAGACCTGGTGTACAATGCTAACTTGTTCGCGTCCCAGTATTGTGCTTTCCGGAATGACGATTATGAAAGCGTCTCCATAGCGGACATGGAGGATGTGCTGCGGGAAGGGAAAGGGCATCTCTATTCTTTCCGGAGGAGGGAGGAGACACGGGAGAGGACGGAGACAGACCCGGAGACCGGGGAGGAGGAACAGATATCGGAGAGATGGATGGTCTATACCGTCTCCTACAATGGGGAGCAGTATTTTGCAGACCAGGTGTTCCATCTGACGGAGGAGCAGAGGGCGCTGGCGGAGGACTATGCGGAGAACATGAGCCTGTTCCTGGGAGACGGTCTGTTGCAGAACCTTGCAGGATGGGACAGGAATTCCATCCCGTCACTGGGGGATGTAAGCTTTACGGACGGGGCTACAGAGGTGGTCTACTTCAATCAGTTGGATGAACGCTATGCAGCACAGCCCTATGGTACTGACTATATCGGCGGGTACGGCTGCGGCCCCACCTGCATGGCCATGGTGGTGTCCTCGCTGACGGAGGCGTATGTGGAGCCTACGGAGATGGCAGCATGGGCCTATGAGAACGGCTACTGGTGCAAAGGCAGCGGCTCCTACCATGCTCTGATACCGGGCGCTGCCGCAAACTGGGGGCTGCCGGTGTCCGGCTGTACCGTATCGGAGCCCCAGAGGGTACTGGATGCCCTGGCGGAAGGGAAGTTGGTGGTGGCCATCATGTCGGAGGGGCATTTTACGAAAGGCGGGCATTTCATTGTGCTGCGTGGGGTGAAGGACGGAAAAGTCATGGTGGCAGATCCGGCGAGCTATAACCGCAGCGGGCAGCTTTGGGAACTGGAGATTATACTGAAGGAGGCCAGCAGGCGTGCCGGGGCGGGCGGCCCGTTCTGGATTATCGGGTGAGCGGGAACATGTTCCGGGAAACGGAGGTGGAGTTATGTAAGGTGTTCTTATAGCCAGGCATATTGAGCCTGATGGATGCGGAAAAGAAAGAGAGAGGTAACAGATGGACAACCAGAATGAGCGTGATATCTATGTCATCCCGCCGAACTTCGTGGACACGGGGACTTTCTTTGGCGGGATGTTCAAGGCGCGGAACGTGATTGAGGCGGGCATCCTTGCAGGGGGTACGGGAGTCCCGGTTTTTCTTTTCCTGCCTGCGGGGCTGACGGTGCGGATTATCGTGCTGTGCCTTACCTCGCTGCCTCTGGCGCTGATTGGCCTGATTGGCATTTCGGGGGAGAGCCTGACATCGTTCCTGGCAATCTTCCTGAGATATCTGAGGAACCGCCGGGTGGTGGGAGGCGATGGGGAGGCGGTGCAGGGAGAAAGGGAAAAAGGCCGGAGGGGAAAGCTATATCAGGAGCAGAGTAAGGAAGCTTTTCCGGAGAGGGAAGAGTCCGGCACCAGAAAGCGTACAGGAGGCAGTAAGAACTGCAAAGGAAGAAAAGGAAGACAGGGCGGAATATCCGGATGGAGGCGTACCGGGGAAGAGGATTTTCCGGAAGAGTTTGACCAGGTGAAAGGGTATGAGATCCGCCAGAAGCTGCGCCCTGGCCAGAGCCGGAAGGGCCGGGAGGAATGGGATAATGATTGCAGCCAGCCGGAAAGCAGTTTCCAGAGAAGCAGAGGAGCAGAAACCGGACAGGCAGAAATGGGAGGGCAGGGTAGAAACAGCCAGAGGAGATATGGACGGGAAAAGACTGGACGGCGGAAATTCGGCGGACAGAATAAGGCAGAATCTTACCGCAAAAAGGGGCAGGAGCATTGTAATAAGGATTATATCCGGAAGCAGAATCAGCCTGAGGCCAAAGGCCGAAGCAGAGGAAAGGAAAAGCACAGGAATTCTCATCAGCCCCAGACTTTCCGCAACCCCGTAGCGGAATACCTGCCTATTGCAAAAGTGGCGAACGGCATCATCTACACAAAAGACCACCGCTATGTGAAGGTGGTGGAGGTGGTTCCCATCAATTTTCTTCTTAGAAGCGCCCGTGAGCAGAGGGGCATCATCTATTCCTTTGTCTCTTATTTGAAGATAAGCCCGGTGAAGCTCCAGTTCAAGGTGCTGACCAGGAGGGCAGATATCGGCCGTCACATCAGCACGGTGCGGAAGGAGATGGCGCAGGAGGCCAATGGGCAGTGCCGGCTCATGCAGAAGGATTATCTGCAGTTTGTGCAGCAGATTAGTTCCAGGGAAGCCGTGACGCGCAGGTTCTTCCTGATTTTTGAATATGAGCCATGGGATGCCAGATGCGGCAACGAGGAGGCGGAAGCCATATCACAGCTGCAGGGCGCAGTGCGCACGGCAGCCAACTATCTCCGCCAGTGCGGGAATGAGGTAATCATCCCGGACAATGAGGATGAGTTTACGGTGGATGTACTCTATAACCTGCTCTGCAGGAATGAAAGCGCAGAACAGCCGCTCTCCCGGAAAGTGCAGGAAGTGATGGAGGAGTACCGGGGCTTTGCGGGGGATGGTTGCTGCCGGGAAGGCATAGGGAATGGCAGCATACCGGCTGTAGATTTTTTTGCTCCGAAGTCCATCGACTTTGCCCACGGCCATTATATCTGTATTGACGGACTCTATTATGCTTATATGATGGTACCGTCTGACGGTTACAAGAGCCAGGTTCCTGCAGGGTGGCTGAGCCTGATTGTGAATGCCGGGGACGGGATTGATTTGGACATGTTCCTGTCCAAACAGCCGAAAGAGCAGATTATCCAGAAAGTGGGACAGCAGCTGCGCATCAACCGCTCCCGTATCAAGGACGCCAGCGACACCAACACGGATTTTGACGATATCGACAGCGCCATCCGTAGCGGATACTTTCTGAAAGAGGGGCTTGCCAACAACGAGGACTTCTACTATATGAACCTGCTGATTACGGTCACTGCATCCACGGTAGATGACCTGGAGTGGAAGGTGAATGAGATGAAGAAGCTTCTGCTTTCCCAGGATATGCGGGCCAGTGCCTGCCATTTCCGGCAGGAGCAGGCTTTCCTTTCCACGCTGCCTCTGGTTTCCATGGAAAAGAAGCTGTATGGGCGCACGAAGCGGAATCTCCTGACCGGGGGTGCGGCGGGCTGTTATCCTTTTACCAGCTATGAGATGTGCGATGACAATGGCATTCTTCTGGGAGTGAATAAATATAACAGTTCCCTGATTATCGTAGACATCTTCAATTCTGCTGTCTACAAGAATGCCAACATGGCAATCCTGGGTACCAGCGGGGCGGGGAAGACATTTACCATGCAGCTCATGGCCCTGCGGATGCGGCGGAAGGGCATCCCCATTTTCATCATTGCCCCATTGAAAGGGCATGAGTTCCACCGGGCCTGTGCCAATATGGGAGGGGAGTTCATTCAGGTATCCCCGGCGAGTCCCCATTGCATCAATGTGATGGAGATACGGCAGGTAGACCGTTCTGTAAGTGCGCTTCTGGACGGGCCGGACATTACTCTTTCCGAACTGGCGGAGAAGATTCAGCGGCTCCATATCTTTTTCAGCCTGCTGATTCCGGACATGAGCCATGAGGAGCGGCAGCTTTTGGACGAAGCCATGATACATACCTACAATGCGAAGGGCATTACCCATGACAATGAATCCCTGGCAGACCCGGAGTGTCCGGGAAGGTACCGTGAGATGCCGGTACTGGGTGATTTGTACCGGGCGCTGAAGGAAGCGCCGGAGACACAGAGGCTTGCGAATATACTGAACAGGCTGGTGAACGGTTCCGCCAGTACCTTCAACCAACAGACAAATGTTTCTCTGCAGAACAAATATACGGTGCTTGATATTTCTTCCTTGACTGGGGATTTGCTGACGGTGGGGATGTTCGTTGCTTTGGATTTCGTCTGGGACAGGGCGAAAGAGAACCGTACCGAGGAGAAGACCATATTCATTGATGAATGCTGGCAGCTGCTTTCCGGCGCCGGGGCGACTGGCACACGGCTTGCGGGGGATTTTGTTCTGGAAATTTTTAAGACTATCCGCGGCTACGGCGGTTCTGCAGTCTGTGCCAGCCAGGATCTGAACGATTTCTTTAATCTGGATGGTGGACGATTCGGGAAAGGCATCATCAACAACTCGAAGACGAAGATTATCCTGAACCTGGAGGATGAGGAGGCGGTGCGGGTGCAGGACGCTCTGCATTTGTCGGATGCGGAAGTCCTGGAGATTACCCATTTTGAGCGGGGGAACGGGCTGATCAGCACCAATAGCAACAATATAATGGTGCAGTTCAAGGCAAGCCCTCTGGAGAAGGAGCTGATTACTACGGACAGGCGGGAGCTGAAGGAGCTTGTGGAGCGGATGCGGCAGGGAGACGGGACGGAGTAGGAATGGTTATGGAGGGGAGGTGATGCCATTGAGAACCAGGGCAGAGATTTATGGGAAGGAGGCAGCAGCATTGCTTCAGGAGGTTTCCCTATACCCGGGAATTCGGAGAGAACAGATTCATGGCTTACATCCCGGGAAAGAGACTACAGTACATAACCTGCTCGCCCATCTGGAAAGGCAGGGGCGTATCGCTGAAGCGGAGGACGGGGGATTTTATCCTTATGGGGAATGTCCCAGAGCTCCTGACAGCGGCATGGTGCGGGCAGTATGGGTTCTGTTGGATTTTCTGGACAGGGTGGAGTTCCATTCGCCTGGGGACTTTCCTGTGAAGATTGTGTTCTTTTCCGGCGGGGAGATGTACGAGGTTGTCCATGCGGCGGAGGGGCAGGAAGCCCTTGTGTCCTATGCCATGGGGCGGAATAAGGAGGATGGCAGCCGCCGTATCGTGTTGGTGGACGGGCCTGGGCAGATTCCTTTGTTGGATTTTCCGGGGATAATCGGATTCTGTACCGTGGATTCGGCAGGGGATGTGAGTTATTACAAGAAGGGATGATTTTAGAAATGCGTAGGATATGCGGTTATGGCATCTTTACCGGAGCAGAACTATGCGGGGCTATATCAGAATCATACCGAAGGTAAGACCATACAAGAGACTATAGTTCATTACCTAAGGTATAAGGCGGCGAGGGGAGGTAGCAGAATGCTGCTAGGATAGGGGACTGTGATGACAGAATCCAGAATTTTACCGAAGGTATGTCGATGAGAGCAGAAGGCAGAATTTTACCGGGACATATGGACATGTGAGGCTAAACAGCAGTATGTTATCTGGTCTGTGAGACAAGGGCAGACAGTAGTTTTTTACCGGGACATGAAGCGGTATAAGCAGATGCTATTTTACCGAATGGCAGGGAAAGGCTGTCGGCTTTGAGACAGCATGTAGGGCTGTGCATGGCTCCATGAAGTTTAACGAAGGGGCAGAGGATAGAACGCTGTTTCTGGCGCTTTGCCAGAAGTATAAAGATACTAAGGAAAAATACCAGATATCTATCGAAAGGCATAAGGGACATAAGCAGACGGCTCCTATAGCCAGAGTTGTATTTTATCATTAAAGACTGGAGGGATATATTTTGAACAGAAAAATCATTTCACGCCGGATTTCAGATATCCAGAACAGCTTGTCGCGCCTGAACAGCCATGTGTGCGCCATGGACTCTCTGGACATCCAGCGTTACCCGGAAAACTATGAAACCATGTCAACGGAGGCAGCCCTGCGGGCAGAGGAGATTGCCTGCCAGATGCGGAGTCTTCTTTATGCATCCACGGGCATAGCCAAAACGGAGTATCTCGTGAAGGCGGGGGAGGCCCATGGCATAGAGGTAAATTATGAGGACGGCATCCTGGAGATTTCGATGCCCAGGCTCCTGCCAAAGCGGAAAGGGCGGCAGAGCAGCCTGTTCCTGACGGATCCGCTCCATGCCGTACTGGGGCAGTACATAAGGGAGCACTCTATCCCCGGGTTCCGGGAGTGCGTAGTGTGCGTCTCTCATGTATATGACCATGAACTGCCGGACTGGTGCAGAATGGACTATGACAACCTGCAGCAGAAGCAGATACTGGATACCATAGCCATGTATGTGATGGCTGACGACAGCGGCCTGCTGTGCGATGCCTATAACACTACAGAGCTGGGGGACAGAGACGGCACACGCATCTATATCATGGAGAAAGGGCGCTTTCCGTCTTGGGTTTCCGGGAGGGAAAAACGGATGGAGAACATATCGGATTTCTGACATGTTTGGGGCTATATTTTTCCTAGGCGGCCTCGGCAGCGGGGAAGGGCGTAGATACGGCATTTCCCGGCTGCTGCAGGGGGAGATGGATACCGAAGTCTTTAGTCGCCCCGGTAAAAAAGTGGCCTGCATTCCTGCAGCCAGATGCAGGGGAAGGAGGTGGCAGCTTATGGAGCGTAAGGACATGTTTCCCGGGCAGGACACGCTGGCCTACCGCATACTGGAGATGGCGGCTGTGTGCGGCGAACTCCCGGCCAGCCTGATTGGGCGTATTCCCGGCAGTACAAGTTATAAGGAAACAGTCATGACTGCATTGAGGAAAGGAGGATGGCTGAAGACCTGCTACAATGACAGGCTCCGTGGATACCGTCTGGGGCGGTTGGCAAAAGCGGTTCTTTTGGATGGCAGCCCGGAGCGTTTCTCATTCTATATCACGGGGAATGCGGATACGAATAGGATCCGGAGTGAGGCGGCGCGCCGTCTGAGGCTGCACCGTGCTGCAGAGGTATATGCCTCCATGATGAATGCCGGCGTGGAGGTGTTCCGGGATAAAAAGCTCAGGGTCTTTGCACCGGATGGCATGGAGGCTAGTGCTCTGGACATGGGGTGTCCTGCTTATTACAGCTCCAGAGAGATAAAGGAGATAGGGATAGATGCGGTGAAGATCCGCAGCTCCCGGATGATGGGGGTACTTCTGGCCCCATCCGGTATTTATGCCGTCTATAACAATGGCATGCACATGGCCAGATGGGACTACCGGGCAGAACTGAGGGCGAAGGTGTTCCTGGAGGTGGTGCTGTGCCGACAGAGGCTTTCTGCCATCTATGGAGGGACAGAGGCTTCCGGACTGCTGTTTGGAGATAGCCTGGAACTTTTCTGCCGTATCCTCATGGATGCCGATGGACGCTCACGGTGCTTTTTCCTGTTGGACAGGAACTATGAGCATTTCTATTATCTGACAAATGACCATCAGGGGGATGTTCTGCTGAGGCTGCTGTGCGACACCGGACGTAAGGCGGAACTGGACAGGATTCTGATGCAGGGGCTGCATGAAAAGGATGAGGGGTTCGTTGTGGAAAACGATGCCATGGACGAAAACGGGAACCCTGTGCTGTTCGGGTATTTTCTTGACATTCCCCGCATCAACCGATTTTGCACTGCGCTACAGATACAGGACAGACAGGGAACTATCATCTGCTTTGATTTCCAGAAGGAGGCATTAGCACGCTTCTGCGGCGGACAGGTGAAGCTTTCCGCTATTAGTTTTGAAAAATTTGAAAGGAGGTTTTTCCCATAGACAAGAGGAAATTAGTGAAAGGGCTGATGATTGCGCCTATGGCGGTGCTTGCCATTCTGTATGTGGGCGGCTATCTGGCCCAGTTCATCGGCAATTATGCCCTTTGGAAAGAAGGAGGAGGAAGCCCGGGGGACGGCACCGCCCCTTTGATGGCATCACCGGGGCTTATGGTCTGCTTCCAGGCAGCGCTGCGTCCGCCCCACGGCATTTACGGAATCTTTATCTGTATCGGTCTCCTTGCGGTGCTGCTTCTGGTAGTCATGCGGATTGGCTACAGCGATGCCGGGGAGTATGACGAGGACAGGAACTTTACTTATTCCGCCAAAGGGACTTACGGCACTTCCGGATGGATGGGGCGGAAAGAGATGGAGGGTGTGCTTGATCTGGTGGGGGATTTACGCCGCCACAGGGGGATTGTACTGGGGATGCTGGACAGGAAGTATGTCTGTGTGCCGGAGGAGACCAGACTCAACAGCAATCTGGCGGTATATGGTGCCAGTGGCAGCATGAAGACCAGGTCTTTCTGTATGAACCGCATCCTGCAGGGAGTTTCCAGAGGGGAGTCCCTTGTCATATGTGACCCTAAAAGTGAGCTGTACGAGAAGTCCAGTGAGTATCTGCGAGATAAGGGGTATACGGTGAGGGTGTTCAATCTGGTGAACCCGGAAAATTCGGATTCCTGGAACTGTCTTGCAGAGGTGGAGGGGCAGGAGCTGATGGCACAACTCTTTGTGGATGTCATCATTCGCAACACGAAAGGGGACAGCAAAGGAGATCATTTTTGGGACAGTGCTGAGATGAACCTGCTCAAGGCTCTGGTGCTGTATGTGGACAGGGGATATCCGGAAGAGAGCCGGAACATGGGGCAGGTGTACCAGCTGCTCACCCTGAATTCCGAGACGGCGCTGAACAGCCTGTTTGACGTGCTGCCCGCAACCCATCCGGCGAAAGCTCCTTACAGCCTGTTCAAGCAGGCATCAGACACGGTGCGTAGCGGCGTGGTGATTGGTCTGGGGAGCCGCCTGCAGGTGTTCCAGTCGGAGCTGATTCGGAAGATTACGGCACGGGATGAGATTGATCTGGAGCTGCCGGGGCAGGAGCCATGCGCCTACTTCCTCGTGACCAGTGACCAGGACAGCACTTTTGACTTTTTGGCATCCTTGTTCCTGTCGTTCGTGTTCATCAAGCTGGTGCGGTATGCGGATAAGAACTGCGAGGGTGGAAAGCTTTCGGTGCCTGTCCATGTTTTGGGGGAGGAGCTGACCGCTTGTGGAACTATTCCTGACCTGTCCCGGCGCCTGAGCGTGATTCGCTCCCGGAACATCTCCATGTCCTGCGTGTTCCAGAACCTTGCGGGGCTGCAGAACCGATATCCACAGAACCTCTGGCAGGAGATACTGGGGAATGCTGATGTGCAGCTTTTTCTGGGGTGTACGGACCCGCTGACGGCAGAGTTCGTTTCTTCCCGCACCGGGCTTGCCAGTGTAGCGGTTTCCAGTAAGTCAAAGCAGTTGGGGACATGGAGGATTTCCAACTACACGCCGGAATTCCGGGAGACCAGCGGCGTGGGGAAGCGGCCTGTGCTGACACCGGATGAAGTGCTGCGGCTGCCCATCGACAAGGCATTGGTCATCATCCGGGGAAAGAAGACCCTGAAGGTGGACAAGATGGACTACTCGAAGCATCCGGAATATCCACTGCTGCGCTCCTGCAAGGCGTCCGCCCATGTACCGGAGTGGCGGCGGATGGAGATGGAGGCGGGGGAGAAGAAAGCAGGGGGGCAAAAGGAGGGAACACAAAAGGCAAAGACGCAGAAGCGGACAGAAGCACAAACGGCCAAGAGGCAAGGGGATGGGATGAAAACGGCAGGAATGCAGAAAGTGGGAGATACACAGGATGTTCTTAGGAGCAGGACAGAGACTGTGTTGCAGAATTCAGGGAAGGAGGTGGCAAAGGCGGCACCGAAAACAGCATCAAAAACAGAGCCCAAAGCATCGGTCAGAAATGAGGCAAAACAGACAGCGGAAAAGCAGACATCAGGGAATGCAGTTTCAGAGAAGGTTAACAGAACCGCAGGCAAGCCGATGCCAAAGACAGAACCAGATGTAAAGACAGACTTGGGACAACCTGCAGGAATAGTGCTTACAGATAAGGATTCTATTATGGCGTAGGCATCTATAATGTATAAATCAAAACTATTGATTCTTAGAAAGAGAGGCAGATATATGGGAAGAAAAAAGGAAATAGTGGAAGTGGATGGAGTGGCTGTGGAAGTAGTCGGTGTTGAAGAGGCTTTCAGGGAGGGCGCAATGCAGCAGGGAGAAGCTGACAGCGTGGAAGAGGGACTGAATCCTGAAATGGAATCCGGTGCAGATGAAACAAGGGATATGGCGGACGATGAGGACAACATTGGAGATGATATGCTGGCGGATTTCATGGAAGAGGAAGATGTCCCTAAGGAGGTGGCGGCTGAAAAAGCCATTACGGCAAAACCTAAGCGTAGTCCTCGTAAAAAGAAATCGGCATCTGATAAGGCAGAGGGCGAAGTGGAAGCTTTGAAGGAGCAGAGCGATACGGAGATAGGGGTACAGCCTGAGACAGAAGCACAGCCAGAAGAAGAGCCGCTGATGGATTCATCATTGTCTACAGATAAAAACGATTTCGAGCTGCCGGAAGATTTTTCGGCTACAGATGCAGATCATGAAGATGTGGATTATGATGACGATACATTGGAATTGGATTCGGAGAACCTGGAAGATGCAGATGAATGGGAAGCATATAGCGGAAAGGAAGGGGAAAGTATAGAGGGAGATTCGGAGGAGACTGCTGTAGAAGAGACAGCAGATGAAACTTTGGTTGTAGGGAAAACAGAAGCCTCCTCTGATTCCATTTCAGAAAAACGGCAGGCAGACCCTGCAACCCGCCGTGCCGCTGGCGGAAAAAGGGCAGGAGCGCCTGTGCTGACACTGGAAGCCCGTGGGGAAGTAGAGACGGAGGAGAGCCGGGAGGATGTAATCTGGCACGAAATCCATAATGCCTACCGTACCAGGAGACTCCTGACCGGGCAGCTGGGCGGCATAGAGCAGACGGACAACGGCAAGACGATTGCCATCGTTGACTATAAGGGATTCCGAATCGTCATCCCCCTGAAGGAGATGATGATTAACGTGGGGCGGAACCCTTCCGGGCGGGAGTATGCAGAGCTGATGCTGCGGCAGAACAAGATTCTGGGGAACATGTTGGGGGCAGAGATTGACTTCATTGTGAAAGGCATTGACTCCAAAGCCAGAAGCGTGGTGGCCAGCCGCAGGGATGCCATGCTGAAGAAACGCCAGATTTTCTATCTGGATACGGATGCCTCTGGGATGTACCGTGTCCATGAGGGGCGCATCGTGCAGGCCCGGGTGATTGCGGTGGCAGAAAAGGTGCTGCGGGTGGAGGTCTTCGGGGTGGAATGCTCCATCATGGCCCGTGACCTTGCCTGGGACTGGATTGGGGATGCCCATGAACGCTTCTCCGTGGGTGACCAGGTGCTGGTAAGGGTCTTAAGCGTGCGGCGGGAAGGACTGGAGGAGATTGCGGTCAAGGCGGACATCAAGAGCGTGTCCCAGAACACGAGCCA
>NZ_CAPDXS010000089.1:0-3551 GCF_948601915.1 uncultured Acetatifactor sp.
CACGCCTCTGCGCAACTGTGCTATATTGCTATCAGAATAAAAGGGATCGACAGACACTTCAAACGGAATTCGCTTTTCCCTCGTCATCTTCTTTGCAAATATTGTAATTGCAGTAGTCATGTTCATTCCAAGCTCCTGGCATACCTGTTCCATGTTCTTTTTCAATTCTTCATCCATACGAATATTCACCAATGTCTGCGCCATAATAATGCTCCTTCTTTATTTTACGCATACTTTAACATATAGTAAAGACAATGTCGATATGATATCTTTACACTTTAATGCCGTTCCGGAAACAAAACTGTGACAACTGAATAAAGGCTTTACACCTTCCTAAAGGGCTATTATAATAGAAGTACCAG
This sequence comes from uncultured Acetatifactor sp., assembly GCF_948601915.1. Lineage (NCBI taxonomy): Bacteria > Bacillati > Bacillota > Clostridia > Lachnospirales > Lachnospiraceae > Acetatifactor > uncultured Acetatifactor sp. The sequence continues at coordinate 363 of NZ_CAPDXS010000089.1, forward strand.
ATACACATAGACAGCACTTTAGAAAGCGGGGTGACCATATGACTGAGAAAGAAATGATGCAGCGAAACATTGAGGAATTCTCCAGATTGCAAAGCTATATGATTTTGGCCACTGAAAAGGACTCAGAAATCTACAAAGCGATGAAAGTCAGATATACAGAACTAAAAGTTATCCTGACGACATCAGGGGTAAATCTGACTGAATTGGACAGAATCAAAGAGTAGGTCGCCTGAACAATTAAATGGCGGCCACAAAACAAGGTGTAAAGTCTTTATTGAGCCATCAAAATGATTCGGAAGCTTTACACCTTTTTTGATTGCAGACATTCATATGGTTTTGCTTTATCCCACAACCCTCAAAGCATTCCTCTCACACCCAACACAAATCCAATCGCTCCGCCGCGTAACCTCCCCATCCGTATGCACCCAAAGCGGCTGCGAAGTCTCAATAGTGACCTTCCCCGCCCGATAAGCCGTAATCCCCCGGAACCGATAATGCTTCCCATAAAAAGCCGTAGGCAGCGCAAGCAGAATAAACAGCTTCGACAGATCCCCCACCGCGCACAGATTCAGCACCCCGTCATCGTCCACCGCATCCGGGGCGAACATGAACCCGCCGCCCTCGAACCTGTGGACCATGCACGCGGTAAAAAGCATATTCCCGATATCCACAGGCGCGCCGCCCTCCAAAGTAAGCTTCCCCGACACCGCCTTCGAGGCAAAAAGCTGCCGCAGCGCCACGCCCAGATAGGTCAGCTTCCCCAGCCCCAGCCTGTTCATGGTGTCCTTAATCTTAGAATGCATAGCCTCCTGGCAGACGGCGGCGTCAAACCCAATCCCGCAGCTCACCGCAAAGCGGCGCGTCTCCCCGTCCGCATAGGAGAGCACCCCCAGGTCCATGGAGCGGACTCTGCCCGAGTGCAGTATCACATCAAGGGCCTCCAGCGGCTTCCTGGGCAGCTTCAAATCCCTGGCCAGGTCGTTGCTGGAACCGGTGGGGATGTAGCCCAGTACCGCCCGGCGGGGATCGTCCATCCCCTGGAGCGCCTCGTTCACGGTTCCGTCGCCACCCAATATAATAAGGAAAACATCCCCCGGTTCACGGCGGAACAAATCGGCCACGATGGAGACGGTGTCACCGGCCTTCTCCGAAAAATGAGGGCAGTAGGCGACATTTTCCCTTTGCAGCGCGGGCTCTACCTGCTCCTTCCATATTTTCTGCCCCCTGCCGGAGCGGGAGGCGGGATTGACAATCACATGATACATGGGGAATCCTCGTCTTTCGTACAGGCTTTTGCTTTTATGCCCTTCATTTTATCAGCAGAGGGCCCTTTCGTAAACCCATTTTGTAAATTTTTGTTTGCAAACTGTATATTCTATGATATAATACGTGCTAAATATCCGGATGAGACCGCAATTCCGTAGACGTAAATCTTTGCAGAGCGGGCCTGTGGGATGCCGGGGAGCCGCATAGACGCGGAGGGACTTTGATGCCGCCGCGCAGTGACTGTATGAAGGAGGAGTGGGAATGTATTCGTTAGATGAAGTGAGAGTCGTCGATTCTGAAATCGCCCAGGCCATCGTGGACGAACAGGCCAGGCAGAACAGCCATATCGAACTGATTGCCTCTGAGAACTGGGTGAGCAAGGCTGTGATGGCGGCCATGGGAAGCCCTTTGACCAATAAATACGCGGAAGGATACCCGGGAAAGAGATACTATGGCGGCTGCGAGTGCGTGGACGTGGTGGAGCGCCTTGCCATAGAGCGGGCCAAAGAGCTGTTCGGCTGCGAGTACGCCAATGTGCAGCCCCATTCCGGCGCTCAGGCCAATATGGCGGTGCAGTTCGCTGTCTGCAAGCCCGGGGATACCATCATGGGCATGAACCTGGATCACGGCGGGCATCTGACCCACGGCAGCCCGGTGAACATGTCCGGGAAATATTTCAAAATCGTCCCTTACGGCGTAGACGACAACGGCTTCATCGACTATGACAGGCTGCGCGAGATTGCCCTGGAGGCGAAGCCGAAGATGATCATTGCTGGAGCGTCTGCCTATGCGCGCACCATCGATTTCAAGAAGTTCCGTGAGGTGGCGGATGAAGTGGGAGCATTCCTGATGGTGGATATGGCACATATCGCGGGCCTGGTGGCGGCAGGGCTCCATCCCAGCCCCATTCCTTACGCCGATGTGACTACCACCACGACCCACAAGACCCTGCGCGGGCCCAGAGGCGGCATGATTCTCTCCAGCAATGCCGTGAACGAGAAGTATAATTTCAACAAGGCCATCTTCCCCGGCATCCAGGGCGGCCCGCTGATGCACGTCATCGCGGCCAAGGCGGTCTGCTTCAGGGAGGCGCTGGGCGATGAGTTCAAGACCTATCAGAAAGGCATCATAGACAATGCCCAGGCTCTGTGCAAAGGTCTGATGGAGAGAGGGATCAAGATCGTATCCGGCGGCACGGACAACCATCTGATGCTGGTGGATCTGACGAATTTCGGCCTTACCGGCAAGGCTGTGGAGAAGCTCCTGGACAAGGCGCACATCACCTGCAACAAGAATACCATCCCCAATGACCCGCAGTCTCCCTTCGTGACCAGCGGCGTCCGCCTGGGAACCCCGGCCGTCACCTCCAGAGGCATGAATACAGAGGATATGGACAAAATAGCAGAGGCCATCGCGCTGGTGGTGAAGGGCGGAGAGGAGCGGATTCCGGCAGCTCGGGAAATCGTGCGGGCCTTGACGGACAAATATCCCCTGGAGTAAGCTGCCATGGGGCTGTCAGCCCGAGAGAAAGCCTGGAAAGAGGAGAAGAGGAACGATGATAAAAATAGCAGTGCTGGGATACGGGACCGTGGGCAGCGGTGTTGTGGAGGTCGTTGCGCGCAACGCGAAGCTGCTCCGTGAACGGGCCGGCGAGGAAATCTATATCAAGTACATCCTGGATCTCAGGGATTTCCCCGGAGACCCTTATGAGGACAGAGTCATACATGATTTCGGAACGATTCTGAACGACCCGGAGATAAGCATCCTGTGCGAGGTCATGGGGGGCGTGGGCGCGGCGTATCAGTTCACGAAGCAGGCGCTGGAGGCAGGAAAGAGCGTGTGCACCTCCAACAAGGAGCTGGTGGCGAAGCACGGGGCCGAGTTCCTGGCCATCGCGAAGAGGATGAGGTGCAACTATATGTT
>NZ_CAPDXS010000089.1:3561-21728 GCF_948601915.1 uncultured Acetatifactor sp.
GGAGCTGCTGGAGCTGGCCGTGGCCAATCGCTGCAACTATATGTTCGAGGCCAGCGTGGCGGGCGGCATCCCGATCATCCGTACCATCAACAGCGCGCTGGCGGCGGACAGGGTGGAGGCGGTGACAGGCATCCTGAACGGCACCACCAACTTCATCCTGACCAAGATGGAAAAGGAAGGGGCGGACTACGGGGAGGTGCTGAAGCAGGCCCAGGAGCTGGGCTATGCGGAGCGCAACCCCGAGGCAGATGTGGAGGGGCTTGACGCAGGGCGCAAGATAGCCATACTGGCGGATATGCTCACCGGGAAGAACGTGGCCCCGGACAGGGTCATGACAGAGGGAATCACGAAGATATCCACGGCCGATTTCGCCTACGCCAGGGCGGCGGGCATGACGATCAAGCTTTTGGCCAGGTGCAGGGTCTTTGAGGACGGAAGCGTGAGCGCGATGGTGGCGCCTTTCATGCTTCCTGTGGAGCATCCCCTGGGAAGGGTGGACGATGTGTTCAACGGCGTACAGGTCACCTGCAGCATGCTGGGGGATGCCATGTTCGGAGGACAGGGCGCGGGCAAGCTTCCCACAGCTAGCGCGGTTGCTGCGGACGTGATGGACTGCGCCATGCATCCGGGCAGGACGGTGATGCACGGCTGGTCGTCGGAGGAGGCGGATGTTGTCGATGTGTCGCAGACGAAGAACCGGTTCTTCGTCCGGGCGAAGGCTTCGGGGCGGAAATGTCTGGAGGAAAGCTTTGCGGGATGCAGCTTCCTGCCGGAACAGGGCGGAGACGAGCTGGGGCTGTTCGTCCCGGCCATGAGGGAAAGCGAGTTCTTCGCGAAGTGCGCTGCGCTTGGGGACGTGGTTCTCAACAGGATACGCCTTGTGTGAGCAGGAGGCGGAAACAGGAATAGTCTCTCGGAATCTTTGGAGGCGGAATCCGGCATTTGAGTCGGACAGCACTTGGAACAGTGGGGGAATCGGCTCAGAGGAGCTTTAGAAAACCGCGTAATATGCGGCCTGGAGATTCCGAGAGGATATAGGAAGGACAGGGAGGAATGGAAGAGAATGTCTAAGGTGGTAAAATTTGGAGGAAGCTCCCTGGCGAGCGCCGAACAGTTCCGGAAGGTGGGAGACATTGTCCGCAGCGATGCGGAGAGGAGATATGTGGTGCCCTCTGCGCCGGGGAAGCGCTTCGACAAGGACAGCAAGGTGACGGATATGCTGTACGCCTGCTATGAGCTGGCGGAGGCCGGTAAGGATTTCAGGGAGGCGCTTGAGGCCATCCGGGCCAGGTATCGGGAGATTGTCAGCGGACTGGAGCTGTCGGTGGATCTGGACGGGGAGTTCGGCATCATAGAGAAGAATTTCCAGGCAAAGGCGGGCAGGGACTATGCGGCGTCCCGGGGCGAGTACCTGAACGGCATCATCATGGCGGCCTATCTGGATTTCGAGTTCGTGGACGCGGCGGAGGTCATCCGGTTCGATGGGAACGGAAGCTTCAACGCGGAGGAGACGAACAGGGTGCTGGCGGAGAGGCTTGGGGCATGCAGGTACGCGGTCATCCCCGGCTTCTACGGCGCGAAGCCGGACGGGGAGGTGAAGACCTTCTCCAGAGGCGGGTCGGACATCACCGGCTCCATCGTGGCCAAGGCTGTCCTGGCGGACGTATACGAGAACTGGACGGATGTGTCGGGCTTTTTCGTGACGGATCCCAGGATCATCGAGAATGCCAGGGGAATCGATGTGATTACATACAGGGAGCTGCGGGAGCTCTCCTACATGGGGGCAGGCGTCCTCCACGAGGAATCCATCTTCCCGGTGCGCCAGGAGAACATCCCCATCAATATCCGCAACACCAACTCCCCGGATGACAACGGGACGTGGATCGTGGGCAGCACCTGCCAGAAGTCGAAATATGTCATCACCGGCATCGCCGGGAAAAAGGGCTTCTGCAGCATCAATATCGAGAAGGACAAGATGAACTCTGAGATCGGCTTCGGCAGGAAGGTCCTGCAGACCTTTGAGGAGAACGGCATCTCCTTTGAGCATGTGCCCTCGGGAATCGACACCATGACGGTCTTCGTCCATCAGGACGAATTCATGCACAAGGAGCAGAAGGTGGTGGCCAGCCTGTACCGCACGGCGAAGCCGGATACCATCGAGATAGAGTCGGATCTGGCCCTGATCGCGGTAGTGGGGCGGGGCATGAAGGCCACGAGAGGGACGGCGGGCCGGATTTTTTCCGCGCTCTCCCATGCCAATGTGAACGTGAAGATGATCGACCAGGGCTCCTCGGAGCTGAACATCATCATCGGCGTGGCCAATGACGATTTCGAGACGGCCATTAAGGCAATTTACGATATTTTTGTGCTGACCAATCTATAAATTTTATGAGATTTGTAGAAATATCTGGAAAATCTGCGCAATGTGTTGACAGATGGGAAGAGAGGCAATATAATAAAGATGTCATCCTTCCATTGATGTACAGAAGAATTGAATTGCAGAAGGCTTTTATGTGCGAAAGAAACGAAATACAGAGGATGAAGTGGGAGAAAGCGAAGGAAATGGACGCAAGTTCATTTCCTTTCCTGATGTATGACCTTATAAAACCTGTAAGAGGGTACATATATTTGTAAGAGGGGCAGATGGACAGCAGAGAACAGCAGGACAGACGGGAAGCAAGGAGAAAAAAGAGGCTCAGGAGCCAGATTATGGTATATACGGTATTTCTGCTTGTGATCCTGGCTCTGGGTACGGGAATCGGATACGGCGTGTACGCCCTGGCGAACGGCAGAAAGGCGGCGGAGGAGAAAGAGCAGGACAATCAGGAGCTGATCGAGGAGATGCTGGCCACGGAGGAGAGCCTCCCTTCCGTAGAGCCTACGCCGGAGCCCACCCCGGAGCCGACGCCGGAGGTGGTGGAGCCTACCTGGGAGGAGAAGCTGGACGCATACGTGGACGAACGGATCGCGCAGATGCCCCTGGAGGACAAGGTGGCGGGGCTGTTCGTGGTAAGGCCGGAGGCGATTACAGGGGTAGGGACCGCGGTACAGGCCGGAGACGGCACTAGGCAGGCGCTGGAGGCGAACCCTGTAGGAGGGCTCATCTATTTCGACCAGAACATACAGTCGGAGGCTCAGCTTAAGGAGATGCTGGAGAATACGGCCCGGTACGCGAAATATCCCCTGTTCCTGGCGGTGGACGAAGAGGGCGGCACAGTCTCCAGAATAGGCTCCTCCATCGGCCCGAAGACGGACAGCGCCGGAGCCATCGGGGAGACCGGGAATCCTGAGAACGCCTATCAGGCAGGGGCGGCCATGGGGACTGCGCTGTACGGACTGGGATTCAACGTTGACTTCGCGCCGGTGGCTGATTTGGCCAATGTGGAGGGCAGCATCATGGAAGGGCGGGCCTATGGCTCCGATGTGTCCGTGGTGTCCAGCTTTGTGAACGCCATGGTGCGGGGGCTTCAGGAGCAGAAGGTATCAGCCTGCCTGAAGCATTTTCCGGGCATGGGCAGCGCCACGGAGGACACCCATGACGGAAAGGTATCCACCGACAGGACCGCGGAGCAGTTCTGGGCGGAGGAGCTGGCCGTGTTCCAGGCGGGGATCAATGAGGGCGCGGACATGGTGATGGTCAGCCATATGGCCGCGTCTGCGCTTACGGGCGACAATGAGCCCAGCATCTTCTCCCAGACGCTGGTGACCGGCATCCTGCGGGAGCAGATGGGCTTCCAGGGAGTGATTATCACGGATGCCCTGGATATGGGGGCCATCTCCCAGTATTACGCCGCGGACGAAGCTTCCATCATGGCTGTGCTTGCAGGCTGCGACATGCTCCTGATGCCGGAGGATTATGAAAAAGCATACACGGGCGTACTGGAGGCCGTCAGGAGCGGTAATATTGACGAGGAGCGCATCAATGACTCCCTGCGGCGGATATACCGCATCAAATACGCTGACATGGTACAGTGACAGCGGCCAGAAAGCTGGAGGGTAGTATCTTGGAAGAAAAGGAAATTTCACAGGCCGTCATCGGACGCCTGCCCAGATATTTCCGCTATCTGGGAGAGCTTAAGGATGACGGCGTGGAGCGGATATCGTCCCAGGACTTAAGCGCGCTGATGAAGGTGACGGCTTCCCAGATCCGGCAGGATCTCAACAATTTCGGAGGCTTCGGCCAGCAGGGCTACGGCTACAATGTGGAGTATCTCTACGATGAGATCGGGAAGATTCTGGGGCTGGACAGACAGCATAAGTTCGTCATCATCGGCGCGGGGAACCTGGGGCGCGCGCTGGGCAATTACATCAATTTCGAGAGGCGGGGGTTCATCTTCCGGGGAATGTTCGACCAGAATCCGGATCTGGTGGGCAGCCAGGTGCGGGGGGTCAGGGTCATGCCCATGGAAGAGCTGGAGCGGTTCATCCAGGAGAACGACATCGACATCGCCGTGCTGACCATCCCCAAGACCAGTGCGGTGCCCGTGGCGGAGCGTCTTGCGAAGACGGACATCCGGGCCATCTGGAATTTCGCCCATGTGGACTTGAACCTGCCGGAGCGGATTCAGGTGGAGAATGTCCATCTGTCGGACAGCCTGATGAAGCTGTCTTATAACATCAGCAGGTATCAGATGGAGGAAGGTCAGGATGGCAGGCTGACATTGGGAGGTGTATAGAGGGCTATGAAGCATGAGGAGGACGGAAGCCGGCGCGAGCTTTTCGTGCAGGCGCTGGAGGGGAAGCGCATACCGGTTCTGACGCTGGACAATAAATGGTATCAGCTTCTGGACGAAGAGGCCAGGAAGGATGTGGCCCAGCTGGAGGGGGAGCTGAACGGGCTTCTCAAGCAGCAGGGAAAGCTGAACAACGAGGTAAAGGAGATCAAGCGGCTGAAGAAGCGCCTGATGGAGGAAATCGTGTCCCTGATGGGGGAAGAGGAGCAGGGCGAGGACTCGGAGAATGCTCAGAAATCGGAGCAGAACAGGCGCCTGGTGGAAGAATGCAATGAGAAGCTGGAGGCCTGCCAGGATCAGCTTTTGGATCTGCCCAGGGAGATTGAGCGGGCGAATTTCCAGCTTATGCTGGCCACCATGGACTGCTGCTACGACAGCATGGCGGAAAACAGCGCGGTGATACGGGAAACCGAAGAATGGGTGGCGGAAATCCGTGTAGAACTGAAGAAGCGCCTGGTCAGGAAGCAGGAGCTGGAGCGGCATAACCATGCCATCTACAACTATATGCACGATGTGTTCGGGGCCGAGGTGGTGGATATCTTCGACATGCACCATGATCTGGACGGCCAGGAAATGTGACACGGCAGAGAAAGAGATTTGGGAAAGGGACGGACTGATTGCGGCAGAAGGGGCAACAGTCTGTTTTTGGTGCATGGGAAATGAGATATCTGGTATCGGCGTCTGAGATGAGGGAATATGACAGCAATACCATAGAAAGGATCGGGATACCGGCATGCGTCCTGATGGAACGGGCTGCGTTGGCGGCGGTGGAGGCCATCGAGGAGTTCTGCGCCGGGGGAGGCAGGGCGATGCCTGTGCTGGTCATGGCCGGAATGGGGAACAATGGCGGCGACGGGCTGGCGGTGGCCAGGCTTTTGTGCGAGAAGGGCTACCGGGTGGAGGTATGGACGGTAGGGGACAGGGAGCGGGCTTCCGGGCAGTGGAAGCAGCAGATGGGGATTCTGGAGAACTATCCCGTGGAATACAGCCTGCAGCCACAGCGGCGGGAGTACGGGGTTTTGGTGGATGCCCTGTTCGGCGTGGGGCTGTCCAGAGCGGTGGAAGGCTCATACGCGGAGGCCATAGAGGCGTTCCGGGGCCTTTCGGGCTGGCGGCTCTCCATCGACATGCCCAGCGGCATAGACACGGACACGGGAGAAGTCCTGGGCTGCGCCGTGGCGGCGGATCTGACGGTGACCTTTGGCTTCTGCAAGAGAGGGCTGGCGCTGTATCCGGGATGCGAATATGCCGGGGAAGTGAGGACCGCGGACATCGGCATCTCCGGGAGGAGCTTCTTCGGGAGAAAGCCCGGGATGTATGCCTATGACGAGGATGTCTCTGCCCTTCTGCCGAAGCGCGAAGGCGGAGGGAACAAAGCCACCTTCGGGAAAGTATTGCTGGCGGCGGGCAGCGTGAACATGGCAGGAGCCGCGGTGCTGGCGGCACGGGCCGCATACCGGGCGGGGGCGGGCATGGTGAAGGTCATCACCCCGCCTGAGAACCGGATTATCCTGCAGCAGGCCGTGCCGGAGGCGCTTCTGGGGACCTGCGACGACCTGGAAGCAGGGCTGGAATGGGCGGACGTGGCAGCCGTGGGGCCTGGGCTTGGGAAAAGCCGGGAGGCGCTGCGCTGCCTGGAGCGGACGGTCCGGCAGGGCGGGAAGCCGCTGCTGGTGGACGCGGACGGGCTGAACCTCCTCTCGGAGCAGCCGGAGCTTCAGGCGCTTCTGGCCGAACAGGGGCGGCAGGGGCGAACCATTGTGCTGACGCCCCATGTGGGGGAGCTGGCCAGGCTCCTGGGCTGCTCCATCCCGGAATGCAAGAGGGATCTGCCTGCCGCGGGCGGCGCTCTGGCGGCAAGGCTGAAGGCGGTGGTGGCGGCAAAGGACGCGCGCACCTTCCTCTGTCAGGAGGGGCACGGAACCTGCGTGAACTTAAACGGGAACAGCGGCATGGCCACGGCGGGGAGCGGGGACGTGCTGGCCGGAACCATAGCGGCGCTGCTGGCCCAGGGCATGGAGGGCTTTGAGGCCGCCGCCGTGGGCGCGTATGTCCATGGCAGGGCGGGAGACCTGGTGGCGGCGCGGATCGGCCCCTATGCCTGCACGGCAGGGGATATGGCGGAAGCCGTTGCCTGCCTGACCGGTGGGGAAGGCCGGAAGCTGTCCTGAAAAGAAGCGGGGGCCTCTTCTCTTCCCGGCAGGGAGCGCGGCGGCCACGGCGGCCCGTGGGCTGCGGCAGGGAGGCGGCGGAGGCGGACAGGGAAAATGCTGAGAGACAGATGGAAACTTTTCGCGGATTTCCCCATATGATAAAGGGGGAGGGGTGGCCACGATGATTTATACGGAAAATGGCAGAATCGTCCAAATCGTCTGAATAGCCCGTCAGAATATGGCAATACTATCCTACAAATACAGGAAGTGCTGATTCCCGCCAGAGCAGACGGCGGGGATGGATTTGGAGGAAGAATGAGACGAGGAGATGTATATTATGCGGATTTGAGGCCGGTGATCGGTTCGGAGCAGGGAGGGATCAGGCCGGTGCTGATCGTACAGAATGACGTGGGCAACAAGCACAGCCCTACGGTCATCTGCGCCGCGATCACCTCTAAGATGAACAAGGCGAAGCTGCCTACCCATATCGAGCTGAATTCCGCGGTGTACGACATGGATAAGGATTCCGTGGTCCTGCTGGAGCAGCTGCGCACGATCGACAAGAAGCGACTGAAAGATAAGGTATGCCACCTGGACGGAGAAATCATGCGGAGAGTGGACAGGGCCCTGATGGTCAGCCTGGAGCTGGATACATAGAGAAGGGCGACGGATGCGGGACGATTCTTGACGGACGCAAGCAATCCTTGACGGACGCAACCCGGTTCTTGACGAACGCAAGCAATCCTTGACGAACGCAACCCGGTTCTTGACGAACCGGCTGATAAATGGTATATTTTACCACAGAGAAAAAACTTTTTTGGAGGAAAGGATCAAAATGGACGACGGTGGACCTACTGCCAGTATTATCTTTTACGGAGTATTTCTGTTGATTGACATGTTCTTCTACGGATTCGGTGCGGCGGTGAAATCTCTGAACGAGAAAGAGATTGAAAGGAGGGCCGAGGAGAACAGGGAAGGCGGGCGTTCCCGGGACAGAAAGGCGATCAGGCTCCTGGCCATCATCGGCAATCCTGCGGAGTATGAAAATACCGTGCAGCTGATTACGACGCTGATCAATATCCTCATCGGCACGGTGCATCTGAGACTGTTGCTGAAGAGCCTGTCGGGAGGTCTGCAGCACCTGACGGAGAGGCAGCTGCATCTGGAGGGGAATCCGGCGGGCATCATCGTGGCAGCGGCGTGGGCGCTGTCCGCGTTCCTGCTTCTGTACATAACACTTACGCTGGGTGTCCTGCTGCCCAAGAGGCTGGGGGCCAGGGCACCGGAAAAGTGGGCGTATGCCTGCGTCACGCCCATATACTTCGTGACGAAGCTCCTCTCCCCGTTCATCGGGCTGGTGAATCTGACCACCAGCGGGATACTGCGCCTGTTCGGCATAAAGGGGAAGGTGAACGAGTCTGATGTCACAGAGGAGGAAATCATCCACATGGTCAACGAGGGCCATGAGCAGGGCCTGATCCAGGCCAGCGAGGCGGAGATGATTTCCAATATCTTCGAATTCGGGGACAAGGAAGCCCAGGACATCATGACCCACAGGAAGAACATCGTCGCCATCAGCGCGGACACGCTTCTGGAGGATGCCATCACCTTCATGATGGAAGGGAAGAACAGCCGCTATCCGGTCTATGAGGAGAACATCGACAATATCATCGGGATCCTGCATCTGAAGGACGCCATGCGCTTCCATAAGGGAGCGGGGAAGCTGAGCCGTCCCCTGAAGGAGCTGGAGGATCTGATGCGCGATCCGGTCTTCGTCCCCCAGACCAAGAACATCGATGAGCTCTTCCGGCAGATGCAGGCCGGGAAGCAGCAGATGGTCATCGTAGTGGACGAATACGGCCAGACGGATGGGCTGGTGGCCATGGAGGACATCCTGGAGGAAATCGTGGGCAATATCCTGGACGAGTACGATGAAATCACGGAGCATATCGAGGAAAAGGGAGAAGACGAATATGTCATCGACGGAAGGACGCCCCTGGAGGAGCTGGAGGAACGATTCGGCATCCCCTTTGAGGACGAGGAGTTCGACACGCTTAACGGCTTCCTGATTTCCAGGCTGGACAGGATACCGGAACCGGACGAGGAGTTCGATGTGGATTACGGAGGCTTCAATTTCAAGATCCTCAGCGTGGAGCGGAATATGATTCAGAGCGTGCTGGTCAGGAGGCTGCCGGAGGAGGATTCAGCGCTTGAAGAAAGCGATGAAAAATGATATGATAGTACATGGCCGGGGACGAGGCCGAAATAGAAGATAAAATCAGGATAAAAGGAGAGAATATATGTCAGGACATTCAAAATTCGCCAACATAAAGCACAAGAAGGAGAAGAACGATGCCGCGAAAGGCAAGATTTTCACCATCATCGGCAGGGAGATCGCTGTGGCGGTGAAGGAGGGCGGCCCGGATCCGAACAATAATTTCAAGCTCGCCACCGTAGTGGCCAAGGCAAAGGCCAACAACATGCCCAATGACACGATTGAGAGGGGCATCAAGAAGGCCGCCGGGGACGTGGGCAATGTGAACTACGAGTATGTCACCTATGAGGGCTACGGGCCTAACGGCATCGCGATCATCGTGGACGCGCTGACCGACAATAAGAACCGCACGGCTGCCAATGTGCGCAGCGCCTTCACCAAGGGCCAGGGCAACATCGGCACGCCCGGCTGCGTCTCTTTCATGTTCGACAAGAAGGGCCAGATCATCATCGATAAGGAAGAGTGCGAGATGGAAGCGGACGACCTGATGATGACGGCGCTGGATGCTGGTGCGGAGGATTTTAATGAGGAGGAGGACAGCTTCGAGGTGCTGACGGATCCGGACAGCTTCGAGGAGGTGCGGAAGACCCTGGAGGATCAGGGAATCCCCATGATGAGCGCAGAGGTCACCATGATTCCGCAGAACTATGTGGCGCTGACGGACGAGGGCGCGGTGAAGAGCCTGCAGAGGATACTGGACCTCCTGGACGATGACGATGATGTGCAGGCGGTGTACCATAACTGGGATGAATAAGACAAACGGTACTTCGTGAGGAACTTGACGCTCCGGAGGAGACTGCATTCCGGAGCGGGAAGGCCGGAGGAAAGGGATATATATGGACAGGTTGGCTATCGTAGTTCCCTGCTATAACGAGGAAGAGGTGCTGAAGCTGGCTTCCAAGGCGCTGCGGGACGTACTGGAGGATTTGGTTCAGAAGGGGAAGGTTGCAGAGGACAGCTTCATCCTTTTCGTGAACGACGGCAGCAGGGACCGCACATGGGAGCTGATTGAGGAAGAGCATGCCGCTTATCCTGTCAGGGTGCGGGGCGTGAAGCTTGCCGGAAATGTGGGGCATCAGTTCGCGCTGACGGCAGGCCTGATAACCGCCAAGGATATGAGCGATGTGACCATTTCCATCGATGCGGACCTGCAGGATGACGTAGATGTCATCGAGGAGATGGTGGACAAGTTCCACGCCGGAAACGATATCGTGTACGGAGTCAGGAAGGAGCGCAGGACAGATACATTCTTCAAGCGCACCTCCGCACAGGCTTTCTATAAGCTGATGCACCTCATGGGGGTGAAGACCGTATATAACCACGCGGATTTCCGGCTGATGTCCCGGCGGGCGGTGGAGGAGTTCTCCAAATATAAGGAGACGAACCTGTTCCTGCGGGGGATGATGCCCCTGATCGGCTACCGGACGGACAGCGTGTACTATGACCGCAAGGAGCGGGCGGCAGGGGAATCCAAATACCCCCTCAAGAAGATGCTGGCGCTGGCCTTCAACGGCATCTCGTCCTTCAGCGTGAAGCCGATCAGCCTGATACTGAGCCTGGGCCTGTTCGTCATCTTCATATCGGTCATCATGCTGATCTACGCGCTGTTCTCTTATTTCTCCGGGCATGTGGTGCCAGGGTGGACTTCCCTGATCGTCTCCGTCTGGTTCCTGGGAGGACTGCAGCTCTTGGCCATCGGCATGGTGGGCCTGTACATCGGGAAGATATACATGGAGGTAAAGCAGAGGCCCCGCTACAATATTGAAAAGATTCTGTCCGGGGAGGAGCTTCCCTCCGGACAGGACGGATCGACCAGGGGAGAAGACCGGTAGAATCGGAAAGGGAATGATGAGCTGGAAGAAGAACGCGATTAGTTATCTGATATGGTTCCTGTATACGATCATGACCGGAACGGTGCTGCTGGCCCTGGCCACGGAAGCCGGAAAAGCCGCCGGGCTCGAGGACTATACGGGCATCCTCATCATGGCGGCATCTGTGGCCGTGGCAGGCGTGGCGGCTTTTTTGCTGCACCGGTTTGCGGTGAGCCGTGCGTCCTTTGCGGAGGAGAAGGGAGTGCATCTCACAGTGCTGGGTGCGCTGCTTGCAATGGGGATGCTGGCAGCCGGGTTCCTCCTCAGGCTGCAGGGCGCCGGCGGCGTGGATTGTTCTTCTTCTGCATACTATGAGGCGGCAAGGGTGACTGAGGGGCAGAGCATCCCCCAGTCGGTGCACGGTGCCGTCTACTTTTATGTCTGGCTCCTGCACGGCGTATTCCGTCTGCTGGGCAATTACGCGTCTGCCGGGATCTGGGTACAGATCGTGCTGCAGCTCGCCGCCTCCTTCCTTCTGTTCCTTGTGGTCAGGAAGCTGGCGGGCTTCATGGCCGGGCTGGTGGTGCTGGGCTTTTGCATGTGCGCGCCTTACATGGTGGCCAGTTGCCTGGTATTGTCGCCGGATATGCTGTACTTTTTCCTCCTGACGGTGGCCGTGTCCCTGATGACAGTGGGGTACGGCGACAGAAAAACGGGGGAGGAGAGGGAAGCCCGGGGGCTGAATCCGGCTGCAGGCTTTTTTGCGGGCGCTGCTGCGGCGCTGTGCTGTTATGTGGACATCCTGGGAATCTTGCTGCTGCTGGTGGCGTTTGGCGGGATTTTCCGCTACAGGGAGGATGTGGTGGCACCGGGGCGGAAAGCCGCGGCGGCTCTGCTGTGCGCGGCGGGAGCGATACTGGGCTTTGGCGTCTGCATCCTTCTGGACGCCGCCTTCAGCGGGAAGGCTGTCCCAAGGGTGGCCGCGGCATGGCTTTCCCTGTACCGGCCATCGGGATTTCAGCTGCCGGCCGGGGTGGGCGTGTCCGGTTCCGTGGCGGAGAGCTGCCTACTGTTCGGAATCATGGCTCTTGGCATATTCAGCTTCTGGTTCGACAAAAGGAAGGAGCGGATTTCGCTGGCGGTGCTGGCTGCCTGGGGCATCATGGCTGCAGGCTGCTTCGGAATCTTCACGGATGAGATGCCGGGATTCTTATTCCTGTACCTGAGCCTCGTCCTGCTGGCGGGCATGGGGTTCGGGCAATGCTTTTACGCGGAGCCCGCAGCGCAGGAGAGGAAGGAGCCCGCGGCGGCAGAGCAGCCGGACTGGGAGATCCTGATGGAAGCCAGGGACGGGGCGGAAGCGGGGCAGGGGCCGGAGCAGGCGCGAGGAGGGCCGGAACCGGAGAGAGCGGAATCCGGCCAGCCGGGGCAGAGGCAGCCTGCGGAAGCCGCTAAAGAGGCTGCACAGGCAGACAGACAGGTACGGTTCCTGGAGAATCCCCTGCCCCTGCCGAAGAAGCATGTGAAGCGGGTGATGGATTATTCCCTGCCCTCCGGGGCGCAGGATGACGACTTCGATTATCCGGTGGCGGAGGGGGATGATTTTGATGTTTAGGGCGCGGCGTTCGGCGTATATGGAGTGCCGTGCAGGATACAAGGGCGGGTGACGGGCATCATCCGCCCTGTGCTGTTTTCCGGTATTGCTGGGGCGAAAGGCCGGTTTCCCGCTTAAAGATGGCGGAAAACTGCGCTGAATTGGAGAAGCCGCAGCGGTAGGCGATGTCCGTGCAGCTGACGCTCCCCTCTGTCAACATGACTTTCGCGGCCTGGATGCGCCTGCGGATCAGAAACTGCTGAGGGGAGAGGCCTGTGATGTCCTTGAAATAGTGCTGGAAATAGTCGTATGAGAAATTCAGTTGTCCGGCAAGATTTTTAAACAGAATCTTGCTGTGATAATTGTCGGATATATAATTGATGATATATTCGAAGTTTTTGCTCTGTTTCCGTGTCCGTCCAGTATCGTCCAGACGTTGTATTGTGATGAACAGTTCGTTCAGTTTGATTTCTATCATTTCCTTGTAAGAGATATCCTGCTGGATGGTCTCCTGGAAAATATCTTTGACAATCCGGTATATAGTTTCCTGTTTATCGGCGAATATTCCGGTGGGCAGTTTTTCTGCTGTCTGAATACGTACAAAAATCAATTCACAATCAGCATAGTGCTGTTCGTCATGTTCCACATAGGGCGGAATCAGGATGAACGTATTGGATGAAAAGGTATGTTTCTCACCACTGATTTGTGTAATTCCATTGCCATATCGGTAATAAATCAGTTCATATTGCGCATGCTGTTCCATGGGGACATGGAGTCCGCTTTTATGGGAACAGGAAATAGCAGTTACTAATTGAAGGTTTTTCATAGATTTCTCCTATTTTTCATCATGTAGAAAGCCTGTTTTATCTGTTGAAAGGAAAAATATTTTCCTTTTTGTGAAAATGAAGTTAAAAACTCTAAAATCATTCCCCTTTTTGTTAATCATATACTATGGGAATGAAATTTGCAAGTAAATATTGGTTGCAATATACAACCAATTAATATAAAAACAGAACCAACATGCTATATTTTAGCTGTGCATGTGGTTGTATAATCGAGATATCTCCATTGCACTACAATATTGAAGAAGAGGGAAATAGATTATGGGAACGAAGAATATAATCATTGACACGGATATCGGACCCGACTGTGACGATGTGGGAGCATTGGCCATGCTGAATATCTATGCCAATCAGGGCTTATGTCGTATCCTTGGGGTTTCGCACTGTACATCGAATCCCTATGGAGCGGGGACCATAGATGTCATCAACCGCTACTATGGGCGGCCGGACGTAGCGATAGGCACTTATTATGGGGAGGGATTCCTGACAGACGAAATCTGTATGAGGTACAACCGCTTCATCACGACGCATTTCCCCAACCGCTACCAGTCAGAGCAGCCGCAGGAAGCAGTGGGCATGTACCGCAGCATTCTGGCGGCGCAGCCGGACGGGAGCGTGGAATTCATCGGCATAGGCCCCATGAACAATCTATCCAATCTGCTGAATTCCGGATCCGATCGATTTTCGGATTTGGATGGCAGAGAGCTGGTGAGGAGGAAGGTGTCAAGGCTGACGATGATGGCCGGGGCTTTCCGATGTTCCTCCAAAGCGGTGGCAGACAGGGCGGAACGGATTGGCAATGGGAAAATAGAGGATATGGCGGAATTCAATGTGGCCTGCGATATCCCGGCGGCGCAGAACGTGGCGGCAAACTGGCCGACGCCCAAAGCTTACCTTGGCTTTGAGGCAGGGCTGATCATGACCGGCAAAAGCCTTATGGTTCTGGCACCGGAGAACCATCCTGTGCGTTTGGCCTATAAGCTGCATGGACTTTCTGAGAGCGGGGAGCGTTATAGCTGGGATTTGCTGACGGTGGAATACGCAGTGGTGGAGGGCTGCCGCCATTTCAGGGAATCGGCCCGGGGATATGTGCGGTTCGACGACATGGGCAGAACGATATGGAGGCTGGATGAAGGGGGAACGGATTGCTATTTGGAGCTTGCCCTGGCGGAGGAACATATCATAGAGGACATCAATGCCCTGCTTATCACACCGCCCCGACAGACATGCCGGATGGCAGCTGTACGGTGAAGACAAGGATATTGCAGATGGGACAGAATCTCAGCTGTTTTATCAATAGACTGCTGACAGACATAGCATATAAGCGAAGGAGGAAGAAGGATGAAGAGGAAAGTTTTGGGTAATCTTGTGGCAATCGTGCTTGTGGCCGGAATGTTGGCCGGATGCGGCGGCAGCCCTGCTTCTGAGAGCAGTGTTGAGGGCAGTTCCGGGGGAGCGGAGGGCACACAGGATACCGGGGAGAGCGAGGAGAGCACGGCGGAAGATGCGACAGACCTCTCGGGGCTTTCGTTCGGGCCCTACGGGTGGCCGGTGGCTGCG
This sequence comes from uncultured Acetatifactor sp., assembly GCF_948601915.1. Taxonomy (NCBI): domain Bacteria; kingdom Bacillati; phylum Bacillota; class Clostridia; order Lachnospirales; family Lachnospiraceae; genus Acetatifactor; species uncultured Acetatifactor sp. The sequence continues at coordinate 18,530 of NZ_CAPDXS010000089.1, forward strand.
GATTTGGATTACAGCCAGCCCTACAATAAGAGATTCGACGGTATGGAATTTACGAGGATTGTCAATACAGGAGCCGCCGAGCTGCCTGAGGGGATGGATGTGGATAATAATTCGTTCACCTGGCTCTTCGAATCCGTGACCGGCATGAAGCCGAAGGCAATGTGGGAGGCCAGCGGAGACGCCTATTCCCAGAAGCAGAACCAGGCAATCGCCAGCGGAGAGATTCCGGATTTGATGAAAGTCGGCATGACCCAATATTATATGTTGGTGAAATCGGGCCTGGTTGCCGATTTGACAGATGAACTGCGCAGCGGCAACCATCCCACCATACAGAGCATGTATGAAGCCGGTGGCGGTGCGGCCCTTGATATCCTGGAAGTGGATGGCCGGATATACGGAATACCACAGGTGAATGCACAGTTTGACGGATCTCCGCTGATTTGGATTCGCAAGGACTGGATGGAGAAGCTGAATTTGGAGGCCCCAAAGAACCTGGCGGATTTGGAGGTGATTGCCAAAGCTTTCATGGAAGAGGATCCTGACGGAAACGGACAGAAGGATACTTATGGCATTCCGATCCGGACAAACTTCAACGCATCCTATGGCGGGGACGGCAATGTATGCGACATCTTCCTGAATGTAGGAGGCGCCGCACCCGGAATCTGGCAGAAAGAAGAGGACGGCTCTGTGATTTACGGCTCTCTGATGGATGGGGCGAAGGAGGCGCTGACCCTCCTGAACAGTTGGTATGAGCAGGGGATCATTCCCGCAGACTTTGCTACCTGGGATGGGGATGCTCTGAATCAGGCGCTTGGAGACGATAAGGCGGGCATAGTGTTCTCGCCCTGGTGGGGAACGTGGAGCGCCATGAACAACAATATCAATCTGAACAACAGTTCGGAGTGGGCCGCTTATATGCTTCCGGAGGAGGAAGGCGGGGAAATTCGTTCCGCAGCGGGTAATCCGGTGACAAGCATATTCGTGGTGCGCAAGGATTTCGAAGATCCGTCTGCCTTTGTATACGCATATGATATGTGGTGTTCCGCAGGCCATATCCCGAACTATGAAGGATATGTGGAGGTCAACAATGCCTATAACATCATGAATGAGAGCGTTCCGGGGAATGCCTATATGCTGCCCATTGAGACGATTTTAAATAAGGTGGTCGGCACTGGTGAAATGACCGAGGAGAGCCAGGTAAAGGAATACTGCAAGAGTGAAGCGGGCGTTGCGCTGGACTGGGTCGTGGAAGGCGCTTTCAAGGGAAAGGCGGTATATGATGCCCTGCAGGCGGGCGGGAATGCCAGGGAGGCTGTCTTTGAGGGCATAGACGCCACCACCACTTACCAGCAGTACATGCAATGGTGGGAGGGGCCCAGCGCCTTGGTAAGCGGAGATCCCATACCTGTTACCACAGTATTCCAGGGCAGTACGGAAGGCATGGAGCTGTATGGCAGTTTCCTGGGGACGCTGGAGAATGAGGCATATGTAAATATGATCATGGGCAATACAGACGGCATGTCTATCTCAGACTATTTCGATGCGTTTGTGGAATCTTATCTGGAGCAGGGAGGCGAAGCCATTACGGCAGAGGTTCAGGAAATCATTGGCGGATGACGAAGGGGCCATTGCCTGACCGGCGGGGTTGACCGGATGCCGAGCCATGGAGAACTGTGGCCCGGCATCCCCTTGCTTTCTGTTGTGTGTCTCAGGGAAATCAGGAGGAAAAATGGATAAAAAACGCAAAAAGCTTAGAATATCGGACAAGCTGCACTATTGGCTCATGGTCCTGCCCGCAGTGGTTCTGGTATTCCTGTTCAATACAAGGACCTGGCCGGGCATTCTGGCGGCCTTTCAGGATTTTATCCCGGTCAGGGGATGGTATGGCTCCAAATGGGTGGGGCTCCGCAATTTCAGGATTTTCTTCATGCAGCCCAACTGCTGGCAGATTATCCAGAATACATTGGTGATGGCCATTGGCAAGATTGTGGGAGTCCAGTTCCTTGCGATTGTATTCGCTCTGATGATAAATGAAGTGCGTAATTCCAAGTTGAAGAGATTCATACAGACATTCACCTATCTGCCGCATTTCATATCCTGGGTCATATTTGCCACGATTCTGCGGTCGATTCTGGGAACGGACGGGCTGATGAACCAGATACTGGCGAACCTCGGCAGAGAGAGCTATTCCTTCCTGGGCACACCGTCCATCTTCCAGCCCCTGATGATCGTCACGGAGATGCTGAAGGAATTCGGCTGGAGCGCCATCATCTATTTGTCGGCATTGACAGGCATCGACCCGGGGCTCTATGAGGCAGCGGAGATAGACGGGGCTACCAGGTGGAGACAGACTGTCCATGTGACACTTCCCGGCATCCGGTACATCATCGTGCTGAATGGCGTGCTGAGCCTGGGAGGCATCTTAAACGGCGGCTTTGACCAGATTTTCAATATGTACAATACGCTTGTCATGTCCACGGCGGACATCATTGACACCTGGGTGTACCGTCAGGGAATCCTTTCCCTGAACTATGGCGTGGGTACGGCAGTGGGCCTGTTCAAGAGCGCGATAGCCATGGTACTGACAGTATTTGCCTACTGGGCGGCTGACAGATTTGCCGATTACAAGATTTTCTGAGGAAGGAGGGGTATTCGGAATATGAAGAAGAAAATGACGGTAAGCCATATTATTATAGTAGTCGTGCTGATATTGATGGCGCTGATATGCCTGTATCCCATGTGGTATACCCTTATCTGCTCCGTCAGCGACAGGGCTTATGTGGAAGGCGGCAGGGTCTGGCTGGTGCCGAAGGGCCTGAATCTGGCTTCCTACAGGCGGATTCTGAAAGATGATACCTTCTTTGCCTCTTTCTTCGTCTCTGTGAAGCGGGTAACCGTGGGATGTACATTGAACCTGCTGCTCCTGGTGCTGACAGCGTATCCCCTGTGCCTTCCCCAGAGGCGGTTCCCGGCGGGGAAATATCTGAAATGGTTCTTCATGGCGAACATGCTCTTTTCCGGCGGGATGATTCCGGCCTATGTGCTGATGCGGCAGTATGGCCTGTTCGATTCCTTCTGGTCCATGATACTGCCCGGCGCGGTGCCCCTCTGGAACATGATTCTGATGATTAATTTTTTCCGCAATGTCACTTATGAGCTGAACGAGTCTGCTACAATCGACGGGGCCAATCCCTAGATC
>NZ_CAPDXS010000090.1:0-11888 GCF_948601915.1 uncultured Acetatifactor sp.
GTTCGCAAAACATATAAAAAGATAAAAGGAATTCGTAATAACCTTCTTAATAGCTGTTGATAAGTGCATAACCTCATATATTATACTATTTTTCAGGGAAAAAGGGAATGGATATCTTGCGATTATTTTCAGAATAACCTGAGAAAAACCATCAGGTCATCCACAGCCCTCCAATCCGCTCTCAAACCCGTCCCAAAATATCAACAGTCTGCCCACATGACAATGTGTTTAACATTGAGGATAATTCTTATTAAGAAGCATCCTTCTTGTTTAAAAAAGGATTTATCTTCTTCTCTTCTAAGAAGGATTTATCTTCTTTATGATGATGTCCACCTTATTTTTGATATCCTCATTGACCTCCATCTCCGCGGTGATCTTCTTGACACCGTGCATGATGGTAGTGTGGTCCTTCTTCGACAGGAGCTTTCCGATATCCGCATAGGGAGTGGCCGTCAGCTCCCGGCACAGGTACATCACGATCTGCCTGGGCAGAACGTACTCGGAGTTGCGCTTCTTGGAGGTGATGTCCTCCGGCTTCACCCCGAAATGCTCCGACACGATGTCGATGATTAGGGATGGCGTGACGACCTTGGACTTATCCGGATAGATGATGTCCTTCAGGGCCTCCTCCGCCAGATCCAGGGTCACGTCCACCTTGTTCAGCTTCCCCGCCGCCACGATCTTGTTGAATGCCCCCTCCAGATCGCGGATGTTGGACTTGATATTGGTGGCGATGTATTTGATAATCTCCTCATTGATCTTCAGGCTGCAGGATTCGGCATTCTTCTTCAGAATCGCCATCCTGGTCTCATAGTCCGGGGGCTTGATGTCCGCGATCAGGCCCCAGCCGAAACGGGAGCGGAAGCGTTCATCCAGATTGTCGATGTCCTTGGGCGGCTTGTCCGAGGACAGGACGATTTGCTTCCTGGCGGCGTGGAGCACATTGAAGGTGTGGAAGAACTCCTCCTGTGTGCTCTCCTTTCCGATGATGAACTGCACATCGTCCACCATGAGCACGTCCACTGTCCTGTACTTTTCCCGCAGCTTGGTCATGGAGGCCGCGTTACCGCTTCGGATGGACTCGATGACCTCGTTGGTGAACTCCTCGCTGGTCACGTAGAGCACCTTCTTCTGGGGATTCTGCTCTAGAATGAAATGGCCGATGGAGTGCATCAGGTGGGTCTTGCCCAGGCCGGGCCCGCCGTAGAGATAGAGGGGATTATAGGTGTCCCCCGGGGATTCCGCCGCCGCCAGGGAGGCGGAATGGGCGAAGCTGTTGCTGCCGCCCACCACGAAGGCATCGAATTTGTACTTGGGGTTCAGATGGGCGTTCTCATAGGCGGATCTGCTCTCCTGGACCTCCTTCGCGTCCTTCTCCATGACGAACTTCACGTCATAGTCATGGTCGAACAGCTCCGTTATGGTCACGCGGAAGAAGCTAGCGTATCTGGAGGAGATGTAGTCGAACATATGGGACTGGTTGGCGGGGATGACGATGTTCACCACATCGTTGGCCATGTTCAGGAAAGCCAGCGGCTCCACCCATGTCTTATAGGAAATATCGGTGAGTTCATATTCCCTTTTGATCTTTTCCTTAATGGCAGTCCAGCTGCCTTTGATATCATCCATTTTCTGAATATCCTTTCTGAGCGGATCCCCTTCGGAATCCTGATTTTACCATTGTAATATAGATTCCGGCAGATTTCAAATACTAGTTATGAACATTCCCATGGATAAAGTTATCCACATGGTGTGTATAATTATGTTCATAATTGAGTTATACAGACAGGAATGTGGATAGAAATGTGAATAAGTGGATAACTCACGGAAAACGGGAAAGCGTGGTGTTTGCTGGATCCGGAAGCCGTTTTCACCGCGTATTTCACAGCGGATTCGCACAGGCCCGAAAATTGTCCACATCGAATCCACAGTCTGTGGATAACCTTTTTCAGTATATCTGATGTGGATATCTATGTGGAAAACCTGTCCTAAAAAAATTTTATGAGGAAAAATAATGGTTTTTACTGAATTTTCCTTGACATTGTCCGGATTTTTTTATACAATCAATATGCTATTTTCCTAAAAAACCTTAGAAGAATGAGCAAAAGGAGGTGGCTTTCCATGAAGATGACATATCAGCCCAAAAAGCGTTCACGCAAAAAGGTTCACGGCTTCAGAGCGAGGATGAGCACTCGCGGCGGAAGAAAAGTGTTAGCGGCCAGACGTGCAAAAGGAAGAGCGAGATTGTCCGCTTAGGTCACAGAAATGTGGCCTTTTTCTTTGGAGGATGAGTAAGAATAGGAAGGAATTCCAATGAAATTTTCTGAAAGCCTTAAGAAATATCAGCAGTTCCAGTCCGTTTACAAGTACGGTAAATCGTATGCAAACAAATATCTGGTCATGTATATCATGGAAAATGGCACCGGAAGGAACCGGATTGGAATCAGCGTCAGCAAGAAGGTGGGCAACAGCGTCGTGAGGCATCGGGTCACGAGGCTGGTGCGGGAAAGTTACAGACTGCATGAAGCGGTGTTCGATAGTGGTTTGGACATTGTGGTCGTGGCAAGGAAGGCGGCAGCCCCGGTGGGATACTCTGGAATAGAAGAAGCGCTGCTCCACCTTGGGAAGCTTCATCGTATCATAAAGGTATCATGTTATCTATGAAAAAAATTTTGATTGCCGGTATTCGGTTCTACCAGAAATACCTGTCTCCCATGAAAAGGACGAAATGTCCCTATATCCCTACCTGTTCCCAGTACGGATTGGAGGCCATTGAAAAGCATGGCGCGGTGAAGGGGAGCATTTTGGCCCTCTGGAGGATACTGCGCTGCAATCCCTTTTCAAAGGGAGGCTTCGACCCTGTTCCGTGACCGGCGAGCCTGACTGAGAGGATACTGATAAATGAATCTTATTTTACTGACACAGAGCACCACCCCTGTCATAGGGCAGGTGGCGTGGGTGCTGGGGATGATCATGAACGGGATATTCTATGTCATTGACCTGATAGGGCTCCCGAACATCGGTCTGGCCATCATCCTGTTCACCATCGTGGTGAACCTGTTGATGACGCCCCTGAACATCAAGCAGCAGAAATTCTCCAAGCTCCAGGCGAAGATGAGCCCGGAGCTGCAGGCCATTGAGGCGAAATATAAGGGAAGGTCCGATCAGGATGCCATGATGGCAAAGAACCAGGAAATCCAGATGATTTATGCCAAGTACGGGGTGTCCGCTACGGGAAGCTGCGTGCAGCTATTGATTCAGATGCCGATCCTGTTCGCGCTGTACCAGGTCATCTACCGCATGCCGGCCTATGTGACGAAGATAGGGAATACCTTCAAGGTGCTGGCTGACAAAATCATCTCTGTGGACGGCGGCGGCTTCCTGCAGGATTCCGGTGCGGAGACCGTCAACAGGGTGGTGGCCATGTACGGCCAGTCCATGACCAACGGGGATCTGGGCAGCGGCATCATAGACGTGCTGAACAAGCTGTCCTCCGCGGATCTGGCTATGGTGGCGGAGCATTACGACCTGACCCAGCTTACCTATCAGGGGAGGCTGATCCTCAGCAATGACACCACCAGGGGCCTGATTGATGTCTACAACAATTTCCTGGGCCTGCATATGGGGGATTCCCCCAGCGACCTGATAAGAAGCGGCATGGCCGTGGGGGCATGGGGAATCGTCATAGGGGCTGTGCTGATTCCGGTCCTGTCGGCAGTTACCCAGTGGATCAACGTGAAGCTGATGCCCCAGCAGCCCAAGAGCGACAACGAGAAGGCCAATTCCATGGCTGCTTCCATGAAGACCATGAACATGATAATGCCTCTGATGTCCGCATGGTTCTGCTTTACCCTGCCTGCGGGCATGGGCCTGTACTGGGTGGCGGGAAGCGTGGTGCGCAGCATCCAGCAGGTGGTCATCAACAAGCATATCGACAAGATGGACTTTGACGAGGTCATCAAGAAGAATTCCGCCAAGAGCGCCAAAAAGATGGAGAAGATCAAGCAGAACCAGGAGCGTATAAACGCTTATGCGAACATGAATACACGTAATATCCAGAGCGGCAAGGGGAATGGGCAGACGGCCAGGCCAAAGGCTGTGAATACAGGCGGGAACGCCGCTTCCGGCAATAATACGCCGCCGAAGGGAAAGAGCATGGCGGACAAGGCTTCCGTGAGCACGAATACGGGAAGCGTCAGCACCGGCAGCGCAAAGCCGGGGAGCATGCTGGAGAAGGCGAACATGGTGAAGGATTACAACGAGAGGAACAATAGGAACTGAACAGTTTTGGAGGAGTAAGGAATGGAAACGGAAAAAAGTTGCCAGGAGTATGTGGAGGTAAGTGCTAAGACTGTAGGTGAGGCGATTACGGAGGCCTGTCGGAAATTCGGCGTCACCAGTGACAAGCTGGACTATCAGATAGTGGAGGAGGGGTCCAGCGGGTTCCTTGGGATCGGATCCAAGCCTGCGGTGATCAAGGCTGCGGTGAAGGTGGAGAAGCTGTCCGTGGACGAGATCGCGAAGGGGTTCCTTCGGGATGTGTTCGGGGCCATGAACATGGAAGTGGCGGTGGACGTGCAGTATGAAGAGGAGTCTGGGACGATGAATATCGACCTGGCAGGAGAAGAGATGGGGATCCTGATCGGGAAGCGCGGACAGACGCTGGATTCTCTGCAGTATCTGGTGTCCCTGGTGGTGAATAAGGAATCGGATGAGTACATCAGGGTGAAGGTGGATACGGAGGATTACAGGGCCAGGAGGAAGGAGACGCTGGAGAACCTGGCGAAGAATATCGCTTATAAGGTGAAGAAGACCAGAAGGGCGGTGTCGCTGGAGCCTATGAATCCTTATGAGAGGAGGATCATTCATTCGGCGCTGCAGAATGATAAGTATATTGCTACCCATAGTGAGGGGGATGAGCCGTTTCGGAGGGTGGTTGTCACTTACAGGAGACAATAGCGTTAGTTGGGAAAACCGGATATTGTTGGGATATCCGGTTTTTTGTAGGATGGCTACTTGGTGGTTGCGGCGAAGGGACGGCATCCAGGGGCGGCGGCTGGGCTATGGTGAATTGGGGTTTGAGCGAGCAGGGCTCGGAGTTGGGGGTTGGGATGGATACGATTGCGGCGGTTGTTACGGGGATGACGGATTCGGGGGTTGGGATTGTCAGGATAAGTGGCAGCGGGGCGGTGGAGTTGGGGGATGGGATTTTCAGGTCGTCTTCTGGGAGTAGGGTATTGGGGGACGGAGAGAGCCGCAGGATGTATTATGGATTTGTGGTTGATCCGGAGGATGGTGCCGAGATAGATGAGGTTCTGGCTGTGGTGATGCGTGGTCCCAGGAGCTTTACCGGGGAGGATACGGTGGAAATCCAGTGCCATGGGGGCGTGCTGGTGATGAGGAGGATTCTGGAGTGCGCCTTGAGGTGCGGGGCAAGGCTGGCGGAGCCGGGGGAGTTCACAAAGAGGGCTTTTTTGAACGGTAGGATGGACCTGTCCAGGGCTGAGGCCGTGATGGATGTGATAGGGGCTCAGAATGACAGGGCCCTTGGATATTCGCTGGGGCAGCTACGGGGGAGGCTTTCGGGGAAGGTAGGGGAGCTACGGGGGAAGATTTTGTATGAGACGGCTTTTATCGAGTCCGCTTTGGACGATCCGGAACATTTCGACTTGGACGGGTATGGGGAAGGGCTGTCCGGGAAGCTGGACGGCGTGATAGGGGAATTGAGGAAGCTGATCGATACGGCTGACAATGGAAGGCTGATAAAGGAGGGAATCAGGACGGTGATCCTTGGGAAGCCCAATGTGGGGAAGTCATCGCTTCTGAATTGTCTTCTGGGGGAGGAGAGGGCGATCGTCACGGATGTGGCGGGGACTACCAGGGATGTGCTGGAGGAGTCGCTGCGGCTGGGAGATGTTCGTCTGAATATTGTAGATACGGCGGGTATCCGGGATACGGAGGATACCGTGGAGAAAATAGGCGTAGAGAGAGCATTGAGATACGCAAGGGAGGCAGATTTAATTGTATATGTTACGGACGCTTCGATGGAGCTGGATGAGAATGACAGGGAGATTGTCTCTGTTATTGGGGATAAAAGAACGATAGTGCTGTTGAATAAGAGCGATTTGGAAGCTGTGGTCACGGAAGAGGGGATACGGGCTTTATTTTCGGGAGCCGCAGGAGATGGTTCGGGAGATTGCTTTCCGGCAGGTCCTTCTGGTGATGACGGATTTGTGATACTGCGTACTTCCGCAAAGGAGGGGGCGGGGATGGAAGAGCTGGAGCGGGCCGTGAGGGAGATGTTCTTTCACGGGGAGATTTGGAGCAGCAATGAGATCGTCATCACGAACATGCGGCATAAGGAGGCATTGGAGGAGGCCTGTGAGGCTCTGATGCTGGTGAAGGGGAGCATAGAGGACGGGATGACGGAGGATTTCTATTCCATCGATCTGATGAATGCCTATAAGGCGCTTGGACGGATCATAGGGGAAGAGGTGGACGATGACCTGGTGGATGAGATTTTCTCAAAATTCTGTATGGGGAAATAGCAGACATCCTTACATCCTTATTTTCTTCAGGGCTGGATCCTTTTGATTGAGGAGGGATTGGAGTGAAGATTTGGAAGTGGATTGTATGATGAAATTTTGTGAACAAGTAGACGTATGTGTAATAGGCGCCGGGCATGCGGGCTGTGAGGCAGCGCTGGCCTGCGCAAGGCTTGGACTGGAGACAGTTATTTTTACGGTGTCAGTGGACAGCATCGCCCTGATGCCCTGTAATCCCAATGTGGGCGGCTCCTCCAAGGGGCATCTGGTCAGGGAGTTGGATGCCCTGGGCGGCGAGATGGGGAAGGTCATAGACAAGACCTTCATCCAGTCCAAGATGCTGAACCTGTCCAAGGGCCCCGCCGTCCATTCCCTGCGGGCACAGGCGGACAAGGCGGAGTATTCCAGGGCCATGCGGAAAGTGCTGGAGAATCAGGAGCATCTCACCATAAAACAGGCGGAAGTCTGTGAGCTTCTGTGGGATGACATAGGAGAAGGCCGGCAGACAGGCAATCTTTCGAAAAGTGCGGAAGGAGCCCGAGGGAAGCCTGGAAATCCAGAGGGGCGGGATACGTCTTCCAAAGAGACTTCTTCAAGGGATGATTTTTTAATCGAAGAAGAGGAAGGCTTCTGTGAGAATAGAAAGGGCAGCACAGATAAGGGGAATAACAATAGATATCTGAAAAAAATAAAAGGCGTCAGGACCTTTACAGGAATGGTCTACGAATGCAAGGCTGTAGTCCTGTGCACGGGGACATACCTGGGCGCCAGATGCCTCTGCGGGGAGTCCATCACCTACACAGGCCCCAACGGCCTCCAGGCTGCCAACCATCTGACCCGGTCCCTGAAAGAGATGGGCATAGAGCTCCGCCGTTTCAAGACAGGCACCCCCGCCAGGATGGACAGGCGCAGTATAGATTTTTCCAAAATGGAAGAGCAGCGGGGGGATGAGAGGATAGTGCCCTTTTCTTTTTCCACAGATCCTGACAGCATACAGAAGGAACAGGTCTCCTGCTGGCTCACCTACACCAATGAAAAGACCCATGAAATCATCCGCGGGAATCTGGACAGATCCCCCATCTATGCGGGCATAATAGAAGGCACAGGGCCAAGGTACTGCCCTTCCATTGAGGACAAGGTTGTAAAATTTTCGGATAAAGAGCGCCATCAGGTCTTCATTGAGCCGGAGGGGCTCCATACCAATGAGATGTACGTGGGCGGTATGTCCTCCTCACTGCCTGAGGATGTGCAGCTTGCCATGTACAGGACGGTTCCCGGGCTGGAGCGCTGCAAAATAGTCCGCAATGCCTATGCCATCGAATATGACTGCATCAACCCGGGACAGATGGATGCCACGCTGGAATTCCGCGCCGTGAAGGGCCTGTTCAGCGCGGGCCAGTTCAACGGGAGCAGCGGATACGAGGAGGCGGCCTGCCAGGGGCTGGTGGCCGGGGTGAACGCCGCCATGTCCATTCTGGGGAAGCCTCCCCTGACCATAGACAGGTCGGAGGGGTACATCGGCGTGCTGATAGACGACCTGGTGACCAAGGACAACAGGGAACCCTACCGGATGATGACCTCCCGGGCGGAGTACAGGCTGCTCCTGCGCCAGGACAACGCGGATCTGCGGCTGCGGAAGAAGGGCTATGAGGCTGGCCTCATCTCTGAGGAGGAATATCAGGCCCTGCTGGAAAAGGAGAGGCTGATAGACAGGGAGGTGGAGAGACTTAAGGGCACCTCTGTAGGGGCAAACAGGGAGATTCAGAATTTCCTGGAGGCCCATGGCAGCTCTCCCTTAAAGACGGCGGCCAGCCTGGCGGAGCTGCTTTGCCGTCCTGAGCTTTCCTATGAAGTCCTGGGGGAGATCGACAGGGGGAGAGAGGCCCTGCCCGCCGCCGTGCTGGAGCAGGTGGAGATAGAAATCAAATATGAGGGCTATATCCTCAGGCAGAAGCGTCAGGTGGAGCAGTTTCGGAAGATGGAGAAGAAGCTGATACCCCAGGACATGGATTATGACCAGGTGCCCTCCCTGCGCCTGGAGTCCAGGCAGCACCTGAAGCTGTTCCGTCCTTCCTCCATTGGGCAGGCTTCCAGGATATCCGGCGTTTCCCCTGCGGATATCTCCGTTCTGCTGGTCTACCTGGAGAGATACGGGAAAGCTTTGCCTTGAAATTATTAAAAATCCTTAAAAGTATGTTAATTATTGTTATGATTCGGTTATGGATCAGAAATATATGATATACTGATTTTAATTGGGACATGTAAGGAGGTTCTGATCCATGAATGAAATTGAAAATGAAAATATGGAAGTCAACGGCATTCCCCTTGGCTTCCCTGTATCTTTTATGCAGATAAAGGAAATGACCATGCTCTATTCCTGCGCTATGCGGGAAATCTGCACCAAGCTGGAGAACCTGAGCCAGGAGTTCGAGCTCAAGGAGGCCAGGAATCCCATACAGCACATCAACCACAGGCTCAAGAAGACGGAGAGCATCCGCAACAAGATGCTGCAGAAAGGTCTTCCCCTGGAATATGAAGTGATGCGGGATGAAATCACGGACATCGGAGGCATTCGTGTCATCTGTTCTTATATCAATGATATCTACGCGATTGCGAACATGCTGAAGCAACAGGACGATTTACTGATCGTCAGGGAAAAGGACTACATATCCAATCCGAAGAAGAACGGGTACAGGAGCTATCATCTGATCGTGGCGATTCCGATTTTCCTCTCCTCGGAAAAACAGATCATTCCGGTGGAAATCCAGATGAGGACCATTGCCATGGATTTCTGGGCCAGCCTGGAGCATCAGCTCCGCTATAAGACTACGGCGTCGGTCTCGGATTCCACCAGAAGCAGGCTTACCAATATCGCCCAGGACATATTCAGGGCGGATGTGGAAATGCAGCAGATATATGAGGATATCAGCGCGTTGGAATAGAACAGAAAAAGGTCTGGCTCCCATTCAGGGATGCCAGACCTTTTCTATCGTCATTCTTTCTCAATCCAGATCGATTATGTTAGAGGAGGGTGTGCCGTAGCCGGTATATCCTGTCTGGGAATCCATCTTGATATATTCCTCACGCAGCTTGAATTTGGCCACAAGGCTCTTCAGCGTGGAGGCCTGCTCTGAGAGCTCCTGGCTGGCAGCGGCGCTTTCCTCCGCGGTAGCGGAGTTGGTCTGTACTACGCTGGAAATCTGATCCACGCCCAGGGTGACCTGTTCGATGGCGCCTGCCTGTTCCTCGGCAGCATTTGCAATCTCGTCCACCTTGGTGGAGGCGGAGCGGACATGGTTCACCACCTGTACCAGGGATTCCGCTGTGGAGTTGGCAAGCTTTGTGCCCCTTGTGACGGCATTGACGGAGCTCTCAATCAGCTCTGCGGTATTCTTGGATGCCACGGAGCTCTTGCTGGCAAGGCTTCTGACTTCCTCGGCCACCACGGCGAATCCTTTTCCGGCTTCCCCTGCCCTTGCGGCCTCAACGGCGGCGTTCAGAGCCAGGATATTGGTCTGGAAGGCGATATCTTCAATGGTCTTGATGATCTTGCTGATTTCATTGGAAGAACGCGCAATCTCTTCCATGGCATCCATCATGTCATGCATCTGATTGTTGCAGATTTCGGCTTCGCCACCGGCGGTGTTGGATTTGGATCTGGCTTCCATGGCATTGTCGGCAGTGCTCTTGACCTGATAGGAAATATTGGTGATGGTGGAGGCAAGCTCTTCCACGGAAGCGGCCTGCTCGGTAGCGCCCTGTGCCAGGGCCTGTGCGCCGTTGGATACCTGGCCGGAGCCGGATGCCACCTGATCTGCACTCTGGTTGATCTGTCCCAGGGTGATGCTCAGGTCCTTGTTCAGCTTGCGGATGGACAGAAGCAGACTCTGCAGACTGCCCACATATCTTTCCTCTGCATTGGTGCGGACATCGAAATTGCCGTCCGCCATCTCGCTCAAGAGCCTGGAGGCGTCGGAGATGACGGTCTCCAGAATGAAGGTCATATTCTTAAAGGACTTGGTAAGGCTTCCAAGCTCGTCCTTGGACTCGTAGGTCACGGAGATATCGAAATTGCCGTTGACAATCTTATCCGCCGCTGTCTCCAGTTGACGTAAGGGCTTGGTGATGGATCTGGTCAGGTATGTAGAAAGGAGGATGGTGATAATCAAAGCTACCACAGCCATGCCAATCTGTGCCGCTACAAGGAGCTCCTGCATGTCTACCGTGCTGAGGAAATTGTCCTCCGCCGTCTTTTCTTCCACAGCGCTGATCTGAATCAGGGTGTTCACGGCTTCCTGTACAAGAGGCTGGTATTCTTCAAGCAGTATCCTCTGTGCCTCCAGGTTGTCCGTCTCGGATGTGGTGATGACATTCTCCTGCAGTTCCATGGCCTTTTGTATAGAATCGGAAAAGGAATCCAGTAACTGGGAATCCCCTGTGAAATTCTCGAACAGCCAGTAGGCATTTTCCTCCAGCGCCGTCAATTCGGTCTGAAGCTCATCCTGATAGCTTTCCTTTTTCGATTCATCGCTCTCGATGGTTATGAATGCCAGATCCTTCACGATAATCTGCAGGCCCCGGCGCATGCTCATGATATTGTTGGTCACCTTATACTCTACATTGTAAAATTCAGAGTATTTGTTAGCGTTTGCCTGCAGACCGTAGATGGCAATGGCCACTGTCCCTATGAACAGTATGATGACCAGCATGAAGGTCGCCAAAAGCTTAGTCCTGATTTTTAGATTCTTCATGTTACCCTCCTGGATAGATTTATTTTATATGTTGATTATAATAGATTATTGTCAATCTGTCCACTCTATTTACGTAAACAGAAAAATTTTCTATATTGCCTAATCTGCTTCCTTCCCCTATAATAGATGGATAAAGACAAGTGGGGGTTTGGATTGGCGAGGTGATTGGATGGCTCAGTATGATTTGGAGATATTTCAGAGAGATCTTGAGGCGTTTGGCATCGCTCTTTCCGGGGAGCAGACGGGGCAGTTCCTCCGGTATTATGAGCTGCTGCTGGAATGGAACGGCAGGATGAACCTGACGGCCATCACGGAATATCAGGAGGTATTGAAGAAGCATTTCGTGGACAGCCTGTCCCTGGTGAAGGTGTGCCGTCCGGCGCGGGGGGATACCCTGATCGATGTGGGGACAGGGGCGGGGTTTCCGGGGCTTGCCCTGAAGATTGCCTTCCCCGGCCTGAAGGTCACGCTTTTGGATTCCCTGAACAAGAGGATTCAGTTCCTGAATGCGGTCATAGAGGAGCTGAAGCTCACCGATGTGGAGGCAGTACACGGCAGAGCGGAGGATTACGCGGCGCCCGGCAGAGGGAGG
>NZ_CAPDXS010000090.1:11898-21703 GCF_948601915.1 uncultured Acetatifactor sp.
AGGGAGGGAGACCTTCGATTTCTGTGTGTCCCGGGCGGTGGCGCATCTCTCCACCCTGTCGGAGTACTGTCTTCCTTTTGTGAAAAAGGGAGGGCAGTTCATTGCCTATAAATCCGAGAAGGGCCCGGGGGAAGTGGCGGATGCGCAGAAGGCCATATCCGTGCTGGGCGGCCGGGTAAGGGAGAGTGTGGAATTCACTTTGCCGGATTCGGATATCCACAGGAATCTGGTGGTGGTGGAAAAGGTGCAGAAGACCCCGGCGAAATATCCCAGAAAGGCCGGTCTGCCCTCCAGGGAGCCTATCCGGGAGACAGGGAAAAAGCCAGAGAGGCAGGGGGCGTCATGAAAAAGGAAGATTATCAGGTACTGCGGGAGCTGCTGAAGGAATTCCGGGAGGAGGACGCGGAGCTTAAGGCACGGATAGAAGAGCATGACGGGCGCGTGAAGGAGGCGGAGCTGCGTCTTAAGACCATACAGGACTCGGAGCCTGAGGACAGAAAGGTATTTTCCCCCAGGAGGGTGGAGGTATTATATAAAGAAGAAATAGGAAGGATAAAAGAGGAGAAAGCCGTCCATGAAGAGCAGATACAGCGGCTTTGCAGCCAGAGAGAGGTGTTGGAGAAGCGGATTTCCCGGCTTGAGGCTGTCTGCCGCCATCAGAGAGAGCGCGCCAGGCGCAGGCGCGATGCCTCTCTGATGGATTTGGAGAATATCATCGGCAGAATCGAGAACAGCAGCGGGTACATCGACAGGAATCCCATCCAGGCCAGGCAGGAGCTGGCCATCATCGCAAAATCATTAAGAGAACTTGTGGACAGGATGCGGGAGGGGGAGAAGCCTTAGCCTCTGATGCTATCAGCGGCAGGCAGGAAGCTCAGGCAGCTTTTCTGCCTCCTTCCGGGAATCAGCCGGGTTCCGTCCGTGTACCCTTCTTCCCTTCCTGCCAGCTCTTTGATGAGGAGCCCGCGCAGGTAGGAAATCCGCTCCTGGCAGTCCGGATCCGCAATCGCGTCGTGCAGCTCCTTCGGATCCGCATCCAGACGGAAATACTGTTCCCTTCCGGATTCCATGAACCAGCAGTACTTGTCCTGCCCGGTGACGATGTACTGGTTTCCGATGTCGCCGCCGCTGTGCTCCCCGTGGAGGTATTCCCGATGGTTCTCCCGGAGAAGGGAGAGCCCGTCAATCCCTTCCGGCTGTTCGCCTCCGGCCAGCTCCACCAAAGTGGGCAGGATGTCCCGAAGCTCCGCCAGCCTGGTGCATACCGTCCTGGGTATCATGCCCGGTGCGTTGGCGACAATCAGGGGAATGTGGATGCTTCCCTGATAGGGGCGGGTCTTTCGGAAGGTGTAGTGGTCTCCCAGAAGTTCTCCGTGGTCTGACACAAATAAAATAACGGTATTTTGATAAGAACCGTCGTCCTTCAATGCGTCTACCAGTTTTCCTATCTGATTGTCCAGATGGGTGATGCAGGCATAATACCCGATCTGTGCCTGGCGCATGAGCTCCGGATCCACGGATCCCGTATCGGCATCGGTGCGCCTGCCCAGTCGTCTCAGACGTTCTTCATCCGCCCAGTCGCCTATGGCGGGAGGCGTCAGGTCCCGGCCGCGGTAGAGGTCGAAGAAGCACTGGGGCGCGTCAAAAGGCGGATGAGGCCTGAGATAGGATGCCATCAGGAAAAAGGGACGGGAGCGGTCTCTGCGGCGGAGAAAATCGATGGATCTGTCCGTGACCCAGTTGGTGGGGTGGAGCCTTTCCTCATACATCCAGGGCCTGGCGGTGAAGGAATTGCATTCCAGCCCTTCGTCCGTCACATCCCTGTCGATGCCGATCTGGGTCTTCAGCCAGTAGAAATAATCGTCGGCGATCCGCTGGTTTTCCGCGTAGGGCACGTTGGCATTCCGATAGGCATGGAGGTAGCCGTCGTGGAGCTCTATGTTGTGGAAGCCCATGAGGTTCCGCAGGGGATGGACATGCATCTTTCCCACGCATTGGGTGTAATATCCGGCCTTTGACAGCTCTCCGGCCATGGTGACGGGATATTCCCAGGGGACTCTGTCCATATAGCCTACCCGGCCGTGATGTTCCTGGGAAAGTCCTGTGTGCAGGGCGCAGCGGGCCGGGATGCAGCTTGGGCAGGCGGTGTAGGCATTGCTGTAACGTGTCCCCAGGGATGCCAGGTGATCCAGGTATGGCGTCTTTACATCGGGATGGTCTGCGATTCCCAGACAGTCGCCGCGCATCTGGTCGGTCATGATGAGCAGGATGTTGGGCTGTTCCTTTTGTTTTCTCTTTTCCATAGATGCTTTCCTTTCTGATATTTTATGGATGTACATGCTTTCAGTATACAGAATAAGTCATCGATACGCAAGGAGGAATTAGTATGAAGATTTTGAATTTCGGTTCCCTGAATCTGGACTATGTCTACCAGGTGGAGCATTTCGTACAGCCCGGGGAGACCCTGAGCGCCCTGTCCCAAAGTGTCAACTGCGGGGGAAAGGGGCTGAACCAATCCATAGCGCTGGCAAAGGCCGGGGCGGAGGTATACCATGCCGGCTGCATCGGGGCAGGAGGAGAGAGGCTGGCCAGAGAGCTTGCGGAGAACGGCGTGGACACCTCCTGTCTGATTACAGTGGAGGACATACAGGGGAACGCCGTGATACAGGTGGACAGGAGCGGAGAGAACTGTATCCTTCTGTTCGGCGGCTCCAACCGTGATATCACGCCGGAAATGGTGAGAAAAGTCATGGAGAGGTTCGAGCCGGGCGATTATCTGGTGCTGCAGAATGAGGTGAGCTGTCTGCCGGAGATGGTGGCGGAGGCAAAAGCCAGGGGAATGAAGGTAGTGCTGAATCCGTCTCCTTTTGAGGAGAGCCTTCTGCATCTGGATTTCAATGCCATCGCCTGGCTGCTGGTGAACGAGGTGGAGGCAGAGCAGATTTCCGGAAAGAAGGATCCGGATGCAGCCTGGCAGCTCATCCATGGAAAGTATCCCGGGCTGAGCATGGTGGTGACATTGGGGAAAGAGGGGGCGGTATGCTATACGCCGGAGGGAAGGACAGAGCAGAAGGCGTATCCTTCTTCTGTGGTGGATACGACGGCGGCGGGGGATACCTTTACCGGATATTTCCTTACCACACTGACAGAGGGGATGGAAATCGGAGAGTGCATGAGACGGGCATCCAGGGCGGCGTCCATCAGTGTCTCCCGGGCCGGGGCGGCAGTGTCCATCCCCGGGCGGCAGGAAGTGGAGAAGGCTTTGGAGGATATTTGAGGGTGCGGTTGTGAGCCGATTTTCAGGGAGATGCGGGAATGGTATATTATAAGGATGAAATCTGTCTGATTAGGAATCTTGAAAAGGATGATATAGAAGAAATCCTACAGGGAGAAGGGATGGCATGTCAGTGAAGAGAAGTATCTGACGCGGTTGAAGGACCAGGAGGAGGGAAGATGCATTTCTGTCGTGGCGGAGCATGAAGGCTCTGTGGCCGGGTATGTGAATCTCTATTTCCATCAGTTGAAGGGACCTTTTGCTTCCCTGGGATATCCGGAGATTGTGGACTTCGGGGTGCTGGAGAAATACAGAAGGCAGGGGATTGGCGCCAGGCTGATGAACGTCGCAGAGGAGATTGGGTTTCAATCCAGCCATGTCGTATGCATCGGAGTAGGGCTGCACAGCGGGTATGGCAGCGCTCAGAGGATGTATGTGAAGAGGGGGTATGTCCCGGATGGTTCAGGAGTGTGGTATCAGGATAAGGTCTGTGAACCATATATGGATTGCTGTAATGATGATGATTTGGTATTGTATTTCTCAAAGGGAAAATGTTTCACGTGAAACATTTTGTATAGACAAGGAGACAAGATAATGTTTCACGTGAAACATGTAGCCCAACATGTTGTAAGCTGTCTGTGAAACATTTGTGTTCACGAGTGATGGAATCTGTCGCGAGGTTTCAATTGGCTTTTGCTCGTGAACTGAGATTGGCAGTAAGAATAAAGGTTTTCGGTGCCGCAGAATGTTTCACGTGAAACATTCTGCGGCATTTTATCGTTAGATTTATATAGAAGCAAGTCAGCAATTCTAAAATATTGTTCAACTTATATATAGCTATCCTAGGAAAATAATGCTATAATAGAAAAGCATATTCAAGGAGGGAGTCCGGCCATGGGAAAAACGATTGCAATAGCAAATCAAAAGGGCGGTGTGGGGAAAACCACAACAGCCATCAATCTTTCCGCCTGCCTGGCAGAGAAAGGGAAAAGGGTACTGGTAATCGACACTGATCCACAGGGAAACACCACCAGCGGCTTTGGCATAGACAAGAACAACCTGGAAAATACCATATATGAGTTGATTCTTGGGGAGTGTTCCATCAGTGACTGCATTATCAGAAAAGTCACAGGCGATGTCTCAGTAGTCCCTTCCAATGTCAATCTGGCCGCGGCCGAGATTGAACTGATAGGCATAGACAAGAAGGAATACATACTGAAAAGAGAAGTGGATTATATCAAGGAAGAATATGATTTTATCATCATTGACTGTCCTCCTTCACTGAACATGCTGACAATCAATGCCATGACCACAGCGGACAGCGTACTGGTTCCCATTCAGTGTGAATATTACGCGCTGGAAGGATTGAGCCAGTTGATACATACCATCAACCTGGTGAAGGAGAGACTGAATCCTGATCTGGATATGGAGGGCACGGTATTTACCATGTATGATGCCCGCACCAATCTGTCCATGCAGGTAGTAGAGAATGTAAAGAAAAATCTGAATCATAAGATATACAGCACCCTGATACCCAGGAATATCCGGCTGGCAGAAGCGCCCAGCCATGGGATGCCCATCAATCTTTACGATGCGAAATCAGCTGGCGCCGAGGCCTATATGCAGTTGGCTGAAGAGGTAATCAGCAACGCGTGACAGTCCCTACAAAAAGCGGCAAGTGGAAATGGAGGAAGGATATGGCAGGAAAGACGGCAAGAGGACTGGGCAAGGGTCTTGATTCCCTGATACCTGATGCGGTGGGAGAGGCCAAGGCCAAAAAGGAATCGGAAGCATCCAAGGCTTCCGGCGATGCCGGTCCACAGGAGACACTTGTAAAGATTACCGCAGTAGAGCCCAACCGAAAGCAGCCCCGTAAGAATTTTGATGAAGATTCATTACAGGAACTGGCCGATTCCATCAGGCAGGTGGGAGTGATACAGCCTATCCTGGTGCAGGACAGGAAAGACCACTACGAAATCATTGCCGGCGAGAGAAGATGGCGGGCGGCAAAGCTGGCCGGATTGAAGGAAGTGCCTGTCATCATCCGTGATTACACAGAGCAGGAAATCATGGAGATTTCCCTGATTGAGAATATCCAGCGGGAGGATTTGAATCCCATTGAAGAAGCGCAGGCCTACAAGCGCCTACTGACGGAATTCAATCTGAAGCAGGATGAAGTGGCTGAAAGGGTGTCAAAGAGCCGTACCGCCGTCACCAATTCCATGCGGCTCCTGAAGCTCACCGACAAGGTGCAGCAGATGGTAATCGATGAAATGATAACCACCGGACATGCCCGGGCGCTCCTGGGCGTAGAAGATCCGGAAGAGCAGTATGAAATAGCCCAGCGGATTTTTGATCAAAAGCTCAGCGTCCGCGAGGTGGAGAAGCTGGTAAAGAATCTGAATAAGCCGGAGAAGCCAAAGAAGAAGCCGAATGACGATGTGACCATGCAGGTCATCTATCAGGATATCGAGGACAGGCTGAAGCAGCGGCTGAGCACAAAGGTGACAGTCACCCCGAAAGGGGAAGGTTCTGGGAAAATCGAGATTGAATTTTATAATCACGAGGATCTGGACAGACTGTTAGATATCATATCATATACTGCACAGCAATGAAAAATGCAGTAAACTACAAAGAAAGTCATGGATAAACAGGCAGGATACTAAAGGAGATATATGAATACAACAGGAAGTAGCGCATTTTTAGACCAGATTGGCATCGGCTCCTTTGACTGGGGGTATCTGGCGGCAGGGATACTGGGTTTGGCCGTCCTGATGCTGATTGTGCTGATACTTTTGATCGTACAAATCGTAAAGGTGAACAGGCTGAGGAAAAGGTTGGATCGGTTCGTCCTGGGAAAAGATGGGGCCAGCCTGGAGGAGGATATCCTGAAGCTCTTCAAAGACAATGAGCTTCTGAAAGAAGGGGCAGAGAAGGACAGGCAGGACATCGATACCATATTCAAGAGGCTGCAGACAGTATACCAGAAGATGGGGCTTGTGCGGTACGATGCCTTTAACCAGATGGGCGGACAGCTGAGCTACAGTCTCGCGCTGCTGGATGAGAACGACAACGGCTTTATCATCAATTCCGTCCACAGCACCGAGGGCTGCTATTCCTATTCCAAGGAAATCAGGAATGGCGACAACAGCATCTCGCTGAGCCAGGAGGAGGCAGAGGCGCTGGCCATCGCAAAAGGGACAAGAGCATAAGCGAGATAAACAGAAAGGACAGGAAAGCCATGATTGATATTAAGTTTTTGAGAGAGAATCCCGATATTGTAAAGGAGAATATCCGGAAGAAATTCCAGGAGGAAAAACTTGCCCTGGTGGACGAGGTGATAGCCCTGGATGCGGAGAGCAGAAAAGCCAAGCAGGAGGGAGATAACCTTCGCGCATCCAAGAATAAGGTATCCAAGGAAATCGGCGCGCTTATGGCCCAGGGCAAAAAGGCGGAGGCCGAGGAAAAGAAGGCGGAAGTGGCTGCGAATGCCAAAAGGCTGGCGGAGCTGGAGGCCCTGGAACCCCAGCTTCAGGAGAAAATCACGAAGATAATGATGGTGATTCCGAACCTTATCGATGCTTCCGTTCCCATCGGCAGGGACGACAGCGAGAACGTGGAGATTGAAAAGTACGGGGAGCCCGCAGTGCCTGATTTCGAGGTGCCTTATCATGCGGATATCCTGAACAGCATCAATGGATTGGACAAGGATGCGGCGGGGCGGACCAGCGGGAACGGCTTTTATTATCTGATCGGGGACGCGGCTAGAATCCATTCGGCCATGATCAGCTACGCCAGGGACTTCATGATAGACAAAGGCTTCACCTACTGCATCCCGCCCTTTATGATCCGCAGCAATGTGGTGAACGGAGTCATGAGCTTTGCGGAGATGGAAGCCATGATGTACAAGATTGAGGGGGAGGACTTATATCTGATCGGAACTTCCGAGCATTCCATGATCGGCAGGTTCCAGGGACAGATCGTCACCGAGGCCAATCTGCCCATCACGATGACCTCCTATTCTCCCTGCTTCAGAAAGGAAGTGGGGTCCCATGGAATAGAGGAGAGGGGCGTCTACCGGGTGCACCAGTTCGAAAAGCAGGAGATGGTAGTGCTGTGCAAGCCTGAGGATTCCATGGACTGGTACAATAAGATGTGGTCCTATACGGTGGAGTTCTTCCGCAGCCTGGACGTGCCCGTGCGGACTCTGGAATGCTGCAGCGGAGATCTGGCTGACCTGAAGGTGAAGTCCTGCGACATCGAGGCCTGGAGCCCCAGACAGCAGAAATATTTCGAGGTGGGATCCTGTTCCACTCTGGGAGATGCCCAGGCGAGGCGCCTTGGCATCCGTACCAAGGGAGAAAATGGGACATACTATGTGCATACATTAAATAATACGGTATTGGCTACGCCCAGAGGGCTTATCGCGTTCCTGGAGAATAATGTGAACGCGGACGGGAGCATCAGTATCCCGGAGGCGCTGCGCCCTTATATGGGCGGCAAGGACAGAATCCTTCCGGGCGGTGCCAGATAAATAAATCTGTCAGGAGAATGGGATGAAGCAAAAGAGAAATTCCTTTATGGTGCTTTTTTGTGGTATCTTTCTGGTTGTGGGAGCCATATTTTCTGCAGTGGGCATCACAATGGCATTGGCGGATTCCGGTTTCAGGGAACGGGCAGAAGAAATCACGGCTGAAATCACAGGAATCTCTTCCTACCGCGCCTCTGACGGCGACCGGAGACACAATGTATATGTGACATATCAGTACGATGGCAGGGTCTATGAAGACATAGAATTGAATTTCTACAGAAGCGGTATGTATGAGGGACAGGAGATTCCCCTTCTGTGCGATCCGGAAAATCCGGGACATGTGAAATCCCCGGGCGGCATGCTGCTTTTGGAGATAGTATTTCTCCTGATAGGAATCCTCTTTATGGGAATCGCTCTTGTGTTTATCGCGGTATCCCGGAACAAGGCCCGCAGAAGAAAGAAAATCCTGTCGTCAGGAAAGCGCCTGAGCGCCATTGTGGAGCAGATAGCGGTCAATACCAGCTATGTGATGAACGGCCGGAATCCTTATCAGATTTACTGTTATTACCGGGATGAATATAAAGATGTGATCTATCGGTTCAAAAGCGAGGATTTGTGGATAAATCCCAATGTGGTCCTACAGCCGGGAGACACCATAGACGTCTATGTGGACGGGGAAGACTACAGCCGTTACCATGTGGATGCGGAGAGCATATTGGATAAGAAGGTAAAGGACTATACGTGACAGGGAAAGAAGGTGAAATATTTGCATAAATTTATGCGTGCCATTGGATTCAGCAAATTGGAGAGCCATAAGAGACTGCAGGAGCTGTTGGCGGAGGTGGTCATCAATGCCGACAGGCGCAGTGTCCTGAAGGGGAAGAATGACACATTGTCAGGTGAATTTTGCAAAGATTTCGCCAATGGAATCGGAATCGCTGTCTGCGGTGAGTTCGATGACGATGAGAGATTCATCTATGAATATTATTATCCCTATCTGGAGGGGACGGGCATCACCTCCTGCGAGGATGTGTCCGTGGAGCGCCATGCGGAAAAGGAATCCTACGCAGGGGTATGCGATGATATAAAAGTCGGAATGTCGTTAATATTTTATCTGAAAAACAAGATACCCTACATGCGTGCCATGGTGGAGGATCTGCTGCCTGTCCGTGGCACCACGCTGACGCTTTCGGCCCTGTCCGTCAGCGGGACGATTCTGCTGCCCATCCAGAAGAACGAGCAGCAGGTACAGCAGGGGAAGCAGAACTCCGCCACCAGGAGCTCCCTCATGGCAGCCGCCAGGAAGGGGGACGAGGACGCCATAGAGACGCTGACCCTGGAAGACATGGACATGTACACCACCATATCCAGGCGCATCCAGAAGGAGGACGTCTTCAGCCTGGTAGATACGTATTTCATGCCCTATGGCGTGGAGTGTGACCAGTATTCCGTCCTGGGTGAAATCATGGCAGTCCGCCAGTTGACGAACCAGATAACGGGAGAAAAAATTTTTATTTTAACAATTTGCAGTAATGAGTTGACATTTGACGTATCTATTAATATAATAGATATATACGGTGAGCCACAGGTGGGAAGGAGATTCAAAGGAACCATCTGGCTGCAGGGAAGCATCAACTTCCCGGAGGGGTTCGCGTAGGCGATGGTAGGCTGTATGAAGGAAGTCGTGTTTCTGTAGCTCAGCAGGATAGAGCGTCCGCCTCCTAAGAGAACCTACAGCGGAAACTTTTTGGAGGAGCAGAAGCCGCAAGTCACACACAATTTTATACACGTTTCCGTAGCTCAGATGGATAGAGCGTCCGCCTCCTAAGTGGTAGGTGTTCGTTTGCCGGAGCAACGTAGAATCAACAATTTCATAGCTGAATGATTTGCTTATTAGCAAGTTTTTCATACAAGTCCTCGTAGCTCAGTTGGATAGAGCGATCGCCTCCTAAGCGATAGGTCGGACGTTCAAGTCGTCTCGGGGACGCTGGAAAGCATTG
>NZ_CAPDXS010000091.1:0-21691 GCF_948601915.1 uncultured Acetatifactor sp.
TGCAGGGTCAGGTTGCCGAACTGCTGATATGCTTTGTCCAGGAGCCTGGAGAGGGTCTCCCGGATATTGGCAAAATGGCGCTCATAGTCCGAGAACAGGATGCGGTGCGCTTCGTCCAGAATCGCGATCTTCACCGTGGTGGAGCCTATATCAATGCCAAGAAATGCATTGGCATCGCCGAGAAATACATCGGCATCGCCAAGAAATGCATTGGCATCGCCGACAAGTGCATCGGCATCGCAATGAGCGGCAGTTTTTGTAGTAAATTCCATGCAAAATCATCCTTCCTGAAAATAAGCCAGTCTCAAAACTGGTAAAAGAATGCTGACATATCATGACATTCTAAGACATTATAGTACACTGCGGCACAAAATGCAAATAGATGGACGTGTAAAAAGTTTATTAAAATACTGATTTTTATATAAAAATAGGAAAAGTCTGGTTTACTTATGGAAGCGGGGATGGTAGAATACTATTATCCTGCGGGCTGCCGGAGTCCTGTTTCCAGTCTATTCGCAGGGCCCCAAGGCTATTCGACACAAGGAGTGAATGAGATGAGCAATTTTGAGAAGAGATTTGGAAAGTATGCCATCAGCAACCTTTCCCTGATACTGATCCTGTGCTATGTGGTGGGCTATGTCATCCAGATGGTCAATGGCAATTTCCTGCTGTACCTGACGCTGGATCCCTACGCCGTCCTCCACGGCCAGATCTGGAGGATCTTCACCTGGGTCATCGTGCCGCCCTCCTCGCTGGATCCCTTTACGATCATCATGCTCCTTTTCTATTACAATATCGGCACCAGTTTGGAGCGGACATGGGGGACTTATCGGTATAACGTCTATCTGTTCTCGGGCATGCTGTTCACTGTCCTGGGCAGCTTCGTGTGGCTGGGCATCCAGTTCTTCCTCTCCGGAGGCGGGGAAGGGCTTGCGGCCACCTCCCTGATCGTGTCCGCCCTGTTCAGCACCTACTATATCAATATGTCCATCTTCCTGGCCTTTGCGGCCACGTTCCCGGATGTGCAGGTGCTGCTGATGTTCATCATCCCGGTGAAGGTGAAGTGGCTGGGCATTCTGGACGGGCTGGTGCTGACATACGATTTCCTGTTCCGGGGAGGCCTGGTGACCAGGATCGTCATCCTGTCCTCCCTGCTGAACTTCGTGATATTCTTCTTTACCTCCAGGAGCCATATCCACATGTCTCCGAAGCAGATGAAGCGCAGGGCTGAGTTCAAGCAGGACATCCGGCGCAACTCCAGGGTGACCAAGCATAAGTGCGCCATTTGCGGCCAGACCGAGGACGACGATCCCAATCTGGAATTCCGGTTCTGTTCCAAATGCAATGGCAATTACGAATACTGCCAGGAGCATCTGTTCACCCATACCCATGTGAAGTGAATTCGAAAAACAAAATGAAAGGAAACGAAAAAAAGTGAATCAGGAGATCGTTTTCGCGCAGACGTTGGAGAAGGTGCGCAGGCTTGCTAGGGAGCAGGGGAACAGCATCAGGGAAGAGCAGGTGAGGGAGAGCTTCGCCGGACTGGAACTGGGGGAAGCCCAGATGGAGATGGTGTTCGACTATCTGAGGAAGCATAATGTGGGCATCGGAGAGCCCGGCGACCAGGACGCTTTTATGACGGAGGAGGAGAGGGACTATCTGCAGATGTACCTGGACGAGATAGAAGGGCTCCCCGTCTGCAGCGACGGACAGAGGACGGCCTACGCCATGTCCGTGATGGCCGGGGACAGGGCGGCCAGGCAGCAGCTGACGGAAAGCTTCCTGCGGGAGGTGGCGGACATCGCCAGGCTCTACGCGGGCCAGGGCGTGCCCCTGGAGGATCTGATCGGGGAGGGGAACGTGGCCCTGGCGGTGGGCGTGGAGATATTGGCGCAGACGGGACAGGCCCCGGGGGGAAGCTTTGACGGAAAGCCCTCGGAGGCCTGCGGCATGCTGGCCAGGCGCGTCATGGACGCCTGCGAGGAGTGCATCCGGGAGCGGGCCCACCAGGAGAAGAATGACAAAAGAATCGCCGACAGGGTGAACCGGGTGGCGGATAAGGCGGGACAGCTCTCGGAGGAGCTGCGCAGGAAGGTGACGCCGGAGGAGCTCTCCCAGGAGACCGGGCTTTCCGGGAAGGCCATCCGGGACGCCATGCGCCTGAGCGGATTCAAGATAGAGGACATCGAGACGGACAGCAAAGCCTGAGACCGTCCGGGGACAGGGCGCGGGATGTGGGCGCCGCCGGGAGACAATATGGAGAAAAAGATATACGAGGACTATAAATACAGCATGCAGGATACCGCCAGGCTTTATGTGGGGGCAAAGTATACTTTCCGGGAGCTGCTGGACGAGGATGAGATCAGCTTTAAGTTCCGTCTGATCATGGAGCGGTACATCCTTCCCGAGGCGGACAGGGAGGATACCCTGGAGACCCATCTGTACTACCTGGCCCCGGACAGCTTTCTGGTGAAGGTCTATAAGCAGATGAAGGCCCGGGTGAAGGTGAACGTCATCGAGGAAAAGAAACCCTTCTTCGGGGGAAACAGGGGGAGGACAGCTCATGTCCCGGAGAGGCGGTACGTGACGAAGCAGCTCACGGTGGAGGAGCTGGCCAGCGTCCCGCCCGCCGACAAGGAGCGGCAGGGCTACGTGATACAGGAGCTGAGCGTCAGCAAGCTGGCGCTGCTGGGATTGTGACGATGTATGACTGCAAATATATACTGCATAACGCTGAATACTGCCTAATGTAATCATGCGAATGAACCAGTCAGCGTTATGCAGTCTGGTTTCACGGCAAGCAAAATCGTTAAGCAGTATAGAATAAACAAGAGGAGCAAAAAATGAGAGTAGAAGAGTTAACGAGCTATGAAGTCATCGAGAAAAGGAAGATAGCGGACATCGACAGCATGGCCTATCTGTGCCGGCATAAGAAGACCGGGGCCAGGGTGGCATTGCTGTCCAATGACGACGACAACAAGGTGTTCTACATCGGATTCCGCACCACGCCCAAGGATTCCACCGGGGTGGCCCATATCCTGGAGCATTCCGTGCTCTGCGGCTCCAGGGAGTTCCCCATCAAGGATCCCTTCATCGAGCTGGCCAAGGGATCCTTGAACACTTTCCTGAACGCCATGACCTATCCTGACCGCACGGTGTACCCGGTGGCAAGCTGCAATGACAAGGATTTCCAGAACCTGATGCATGTCTATCTGGACGCGGTGTTCTATCCCAATATCTACGAAAACGAGGCCATCTTCCGCCAGGAGGGCTGGCATTATGAGCTGGACGAGGCGGGGAAGCTTTCCTACAATGGCGTAGTCTACAACGAGATGAAGGGGGCCTTCTCCTCCCCGGACAGCGTGCTGTACCGGGAGATCAGCACGGCCCTGTATCCCGACACCACCTATGCCTTTGAGTCCGGCGGCGACCCTGCGGCGATTCCGGAGCTGACCTATGAGCAGTTTTTGGAGTTCCACAGGACCTATTACCATCCCTCCAACAGCTATATCTACCTCTACGGCAATATGGACATGGCGGAGAAGCTGCAGTACATCGACGAGCATTACCTGTCCGCCTTCGATGCCCTGAAGGTGGAGTCTGAGGTGACGGGCCAGAAGCCCTTTGAAGGACAGGTGCGCAGGGTGAGACAGTTCCCCATCAGCGAAGGCGAGGACGTGGACGAGAACACCTATCTGGCATGGTGCAAGTCCGTGGGCGACAACCTGGACAGGGAGCTGTATGTGGCCTTCCAGGTCCTGGATTTCGTGCTCTGCACCGTGCCGGGAGCGCCCCTGAAGAAGGCGCTGATCGACAAAGGAATCGGTAAGGATGTGTTCAGCATCTATGACAATGACTTAAAGCAGCCCTACTTCAGCGTGGTGGCAAAGGGCACCTCCCTGTCTAAGGAGGAGGAGTTCCAGTCCACAATCCGGGAGACGCTTTCCGGAATAGTAGAAAAGGGTTTTGACAAAAAGGCCCTGCTGGCGGCCATCAACCATTTCGAATTCCGCTACAGGGAGGCGGATTTCGGAAGCTTCCCCAAGGGGCTGATGTACGGCCTGCAGGCCCTGGGAAGCTGGGTGTATGACGACCAAGGCCCCTTCCTCCACATCGAGGCCAACGAGACCTACGCGAAGCTGCGGGCCAGGGTGGAGGAGGGCTATTTCGAGGAGCTGGTGAAAAAGTACCTGCTGGAGAACCCCCATGGGTCCATGGTAGTCCTGGAGCCTAAGGAGGGCCTTGCCGGAGAGCAGGAGGAGAAGCTGGCAGGAGCCCTGGCGGAGATGAAAGCCAAGATGTCCCAGGAGGAGATTACAGGCATCCACAGCATGATGGACGCGCTGAACGCCTTCCGGGAGGACGTGGATTCCCCGGAGAACCTGGCGAAGATTCCCCTGCTGAACAGGGAGGACATGAAGCGGGAGGCTGCCCCCCTGATCAATGAGGAGAGGAGCCTGGCCGGGTGCCCCGGGCTGTACCATGAGGTCTTTACCAACGGCATCGGGTATCTGCGGCTGATGTTCGAGGTGAAGGACATCCCGGCGGAGTACTTCCCTTATCTCGGTATCCTGCAGAACGTGTTCTGCCATGTGGACACCGCCCATTATACCTATGGGGAGCTGAGCAATGAAATCAATCTGGCCACCGGGGAAATTGGGGTCACCTACAACAGCTACGGAAAAGTGGAGAATCCTAAGCAGTGTACCTTCACCCTGGAGGTCTACACCAAGGCGCTGTACGACAAACTGCCCAGGGCTCTGGAGCTGATGGAGGAACTGATGCTGACCAGCGATTTCTCGGACGGCAAGCGGCTGAAGGAGATTCTGGCGGAGAACAATTCCAGGTACCGGGAGTATGTGCTGGAGGCCGGGAATAGCGTGGCCCTGAACAGGGCCCTGTCTTACGGGGATGCCAGGTACGCCATGAACGATGAACTGACGGGCATAGGACAGTACCGGCTGGCTTCCGGGCTGGAGAAGGACTTTGAGGCGAACAGGGAGCTTCTGACAAAGCGCCTGGAGGGGTTGTGCAGGATGATCTTCCGCCCGGAGAACCTGCGGGTGGACTTTACTGGGGACAGGAAGGCCTTCGAGGGCCTGGAGCCCGCCATCGCCGCCCTGAAAGCGAAGCTGTACACCTGTGAGGTGGAGAAGGGCAGCTTTCTTCCGGAGGTGTCCCGGAAGAACGAGGGCTTTATGACCGCCGGGCAGGTGCAGTATGTCTGCCGGGCCGGCAATTTCCTGAACAAGGGCCTGCCCTATAAGGGGGCGCTGCGTGTGCTGCAGGTGATGATGGGATATGAGTATCTGTGGACGAATATCCGGGTCAAGGGCGGCGCTTATGGATGCATGTGCGCCTTTGGAAGGACGGGAGAGTGTTTCTTCGTCTCCTACCGCGACCCGAATCTGAGCCAGACCATCGACGTGTACGAGGCGGCGGCGGACTTCATCGGCGCTTATGACGCCAACGAGAGGACGCTGACCCAGTACATCATCGGCACCTTCAGCCAGCTCGACATGCCCCTGACGGCGGCGGGCAAGGGCAGGCGCTCCAGAGAGGCCTATATGAGGGGCATCACTATGGAAATGATCCAAAAGGAGCGGGACGAGGTCATCGATGTGACGGCGGAGGACATCCGGGGCCTGGCGGCCTATATCAGGGCCTTCATGGAGGACGATTTCCTCTGCGTGGTGGGCAGCGAACAGAAGATTAAGGCAGAAGCGGATAAATTCATGAATATCGAGAACCTTTCGTAGGTTTTTTCGTCTATAAGGACAGTGGGAGCCGTACTGGTATGGCTTCTGCTGTCAGAAGCGTAGGACCGGGGCGTTTCTGACAGACAAGAGCGCCCCGGTCGTGCTGTCTTCGGACAGTGCCATCTGAGGGAGGCCGCGCCTGCCGGGAGGCGGGGAAAGAACATGGCGCAGGGCTGCACGCCCGCAAGGCGGGCAGAGGGGAGGACGGTATGGAAAAAAGAAGGATTGGCCAGAGGATACGTGGCGCGGAAGGGGCGGCAGCAAACGGATGCGCCCGCAGGCATGGAACCGGGGACGGCAGGATTCGGAGCGGAAGGGCAGGCCAGAGGATTTCCGGAACGCGGCTCCTGTGCATATTGGTGTGCATATTGACTACAATTCTATATTCCGCCTGCGGCTCGTCCAGCGGAGCGGACGGCGGCATTTTTGCGGCGACGGACAGCAAGGGCAGCGCCCAGGAAGCGGGCGTGAACGGCGCGGGCGGCGGCATGTATTCCATGGAGGAGGCTGCGGAGTACGAGGCTTATGATACCGCGGACGGCGGAACCCAGGAGGAGGGAACCGGCCAGGGCGCAGGCGTCCGGGAGGGCCGGAAGCTGATCCAGACCGTGGGCCTGGAGGTGGAGACGAAGGAATTCGAGCAGATGATGTCCTCCCTTGAGACACAGGTGGAGGAGCTGGGCGGGTACATAGAGAACATGGAGACCTACAACGGCAGCAGCTATTCCGGCTATGTGTCCTCCCGCTACGCGAACCTGACCATCCGCGTCCCAAACGGAAAGCTGGACAGCTTCCTGCAGACCGTGTCCGACATCGGCAATGTGGTCAGGCGCAATGACAGCGTGGAGGACGTGACTCTGTCCTATGTGGACATGGAGAGCCGCAGGAACACCCTGCGCACGGAGCAGGAGAGACTGCTTGCGTTCCTGGAAAAGGCGGAGACCATCGAGGAGATTATCGCCTTGGAGCAGCGCCTGTCGGA
Source organism: uncultured Acetatifactor sp. (assembly GCF_948601915.1). NCBI lineage: Bacteria > Bacillati > Bacillota > Clostridia > Lachnospirales > Lachnospiraceae > Acetatifactor > uncultured Acetatifactor sp. The sequence goes on from NZ_CAPDXS010000091.1 coordinate 6,742, forward strand.
GGTGCGCTATGAGCTGGAGAGCATGGAGTCCAAGCTGCGCACCCTGGACAACCTGATAGACTACAGTACTGTCGAGCTCCATGTGTCGGAGGTCAGGGAGCTGACGGAGGTGCGCCAGGAGGAGCCTGGTCCGGGAAAAAGGATTGTGGAGGGCTTCCTGAGGAGCCTACGGGACATCGGGGACGGCCTGATGGAGTTCGCCATCTGGTTTTTGACCCATCTTCCCTATCTGGTGCTGTGGGCTGGTGGAATCGGGGTGGCCGTCCTGCTTTGGAGGAAGGCCCGCATCAGACAGCGCAGGCAGAAGGAAAACAGGCAGCGGGAGGAAGCCCGGATACAGGCCCGGACGGTCCGGATGCAGGAATGGGAGGCAGGCGCCGTGGAAAGCGCTGCGCCGGAAGCCGGGGACGGAAAAAAAGAAAATAATGAAAATAACCTGGAAAAATGACAGCGGCACAATTGATTTTTCCGGAAAGCTCTTGTATACTAGACAATAGAATCCTCTCTTGGATTCTATTGTACAGACAGATGCAGCCATAAACAAATATTGACAGACAGATGAGGTAGAAATGGAGAATAAACCTTACAAATCAGGCTTTGTCACCTTGATTGGCAGGCCGAACGTGGGAAAATCCACGCTGATGAACCATTTGATCGGGCAGAAGATCGCCATCACGTCCAGCAAGCCCCAGACCACCCGCAACCGTATCCGCACCGTGCTGACCACGGAGGAGGGTCAGATCGTGTTTGTGGACACGCCGGGCATCCACAAGTCCAAGAACAAGCTGGGCGAGTACATGGTCACCGCCGCCGAGACCACCCTGGACCAGGTGGACGTGATCCTGTGGCTGGTGGAGCCCTCCAGTTTCATCGGAGCCGGGGAGCGGCATATCATCGAGGAGCTGCAGAAGGTGAAGACCCCTGTGATCCTGGTGATCAACAAGACGGATACCGTGAAGAAGGACGAGGTGCTGTTCTTCATCGACACCTACCGCAAGGCCATAGACTGCGCGGAGATCGTGCCCGTGTCCGCCCTGAAGGGGGACAATACGGAGGAGCTGGTGAAGTGCATCTTCAAGTACCTGCCCGAGGGTCCGGCCTATTTCGACGAGGACACCATCACCGACCAGCCCATGCGGGAGATTGTGGCGGAGCTGATCCGGGAGAAGGCTCTGCGCCTGCTGGAGGACGAGGTGCCCCACGGAATCGCCGTCAGCGTGGAGTCCATGCAGGAGGCTGACAAAATCTGCCACATCGACGCGGCCATCGTCTGCGAGAAGGATTCCCACAAGGGCATCATCATCGGAAAGGGCGGCTCCATGCTCAAGAAGATCGGCAGCGAGGCCAGGCGGGAGATCGAGGAGATGCTGGAGATGCAGGTGAATCTGAAGATTTTCGTGAAAGTGCGCAAGGACTGGCGGGACAGCGACCATCTGCTGCGGAATTTCGGCTACAATCAGAAGGATATTTCTGGCAAAGATTAGAAAGACCTGCCAGATAAATCCACGAATATAAAAATCGAAAATGCAGACTCTAAGTGTGGAAAGAAGTTCTGAGCCACAGGCCGGACATCGCCGGGACGTGGCGGGAAGCTTGGTACGCAGGAGGATGCAGGAATGGAAGAAGGATACTGGAAGCAGTTCGAGAGCAGCGGGAAGGTGGAGGACTATCTGTCCTTCGTGTCCAGCGCGAGGCAGGAACAGATTAAAAAGGGCAATCATGCAGGACTATATATGGGTGACGGGAATCATACTGAAGCAGAGCCCGGTGGGGGAGTACGACAGGCGTATCAGCCTTTTGACTAAGGAGAAGGGAAAGGTGGCGGCTTTTGCCAGAGGAGCCAGAAAACCGGGCAACCGGCTGGCGGCGGCCACCAATCCCTTTTCCTTTGGGAGCTTTCGGCTCTATGAGGGCAGGAACGCCTATACGCTGGCCGAGGCGGACATCAGGAACTATTTTGAGGAACTTCGGTCCGACTACATCGGCGCCTGCTACGGCATGTATTTTGCCGAGGTGACGGACTTCTGCACCAGGGAGGGCAATGACGAGCGGGAGATGATGAAGCTGCTGTACCAGTCCCTCAGGGCGCTCTGCGCCGCGGCCCTGCCGAACCCATTGGTGCGCTGCGTCTTTGAATGCCGGGCCATGGCGGTGAACGGCGAGTTCCCCGGGGAGTTCACCAGGGAAGCCCTGGAGGGGATTCTGGGGGGCGGGATGCCGGAGGATTCCACGCTGTACGCGCTGTACTACATAACGTCCAGCCCCCTGGAGAAGCTTTACACATTCAAGGTGGCAGAAGCGGTACTGGGGCAGCTGCAGGCCGTGGCGGGCCGGTACATGAAGCGCTTTGCGGGACAGCAGCAGTTCAAAAGCCTTGAAGTTCTGCAAACTCTCTGTTGAAAAAACGGATTGTTTTTGGTACAATTACTTATGGCTTTTCGGGATAGGGGAAAAGCCGCACAGCTGTGCGCACGCAAAGCGCACAGGGGAGCATAAATATAGAAGGAAAGATTGAGGCTTAGTGCGGATGATGAGAAAATATGGAAGACTTGCGGCAGCCCTCTGCCTGTGCATCGTGTTCCTGTCGGGTTGCGGGGAGGCGAAGGTGCCGGATATCGTAGACACCCCTTCCGTGGCCGTCAGTAAGGAGGGGGAGGTCACCGTATGGCAGGTGGGGCTGTTCGATAAAGCCGACTATGTGCTCTCGGAGCTCCAGGCCATGGCCACCCAGGAAGCGGCCCAGTTCAACAGCGCCAGCGGCAGGGAGGCCGCTGTGACTGTGGACAAGGTGGAGGCGCTGGAGGACGGCAGCGGGAAGGTGGTAGTGGCATACCGGTTCGACGGCTGGGAGAGCGCCGCCGGGTTCCTGGAGGAGGAGCTGTACTTCGGGACGGCGTCCCAGGCGGCCCAGGAGGGACGCACGGCGGGCATGGCCCTGGAGGGCGTAAAGGACGGCGCGCCCTATTCGGAGGAGCAGTTGAGACAGGATGCGGACAGCAATGTAGTCATTACGGGAATCAAGGCCAACATCTACTGTCCCGGGAAGGTGACGCATGTGAGCCCGGGGGCGACGGTGAATCCGGACGGCAGCATCGACACATCGGGGACGGAAGGGCCTGTGTGCATTCTGTATCGCTGAGCCGGTCCGGCGGGCGATGCATCTGGACAATAGAAAACAGAAAGGTATGGTTTCGACATGGAAAAGACAATGGACAAAATCGTGGCCCTGGCCAAGGCCAGAGGCTTCATCTATCCGGGCTCCGAGATTTACGGCGGCCTGGCCAACACCTGGGACTACGGCAACCTGGGCGTGGAGCTGAAGAACAACGTAAAGAGGGCCTGGTGGCAGAAGTTCGTGCAGGAGAACCCCTACAACGTAGGCGTGGACTGCGCCATCCTCATGAACCCCCAGACCTGGGTGGCCAGCGGCCATCTGGGCGGCTTCTCGGATCCCCTGATGGACTGCAGGGAATGCCACGAGCGCTTCCGGGCGGATAAGCTGATCGAGGACTTCTGCGGGGAGCAGGGCATGGAGCTTACGGAGAGCGTGGACTCCTGGAGCCAGGAGCAGATGAAGGCCTTCGTGGAGGAGCATAATATTCCCTGCCCCAGCTGCGGCAAGCACAATTTTACGGACATCCGTCAGTTCAATCTGATGTTCAAGACCTTCCAGGGCGTCACGGAGGACGCCAAGAGCGTAGTCTATCTGCGGCCTGAGACGGCCCAGGGCATCTTCGTGAACTTCAAGAACGTCCAGAGGACTTCCCGGAAGAAGATTCCTTTCGGCATCGGCCAGATAGGCAAGGCCTTCCGCAACGAGATCACGCCGGGCAACTTCACCTTCCGCACCCGGGAGTTCGAGCAGATGGAGCTGGAGTTCTTCTGCGAGCCCGGCACGGATCTGGAGTGGTTCCAGTACTGGAGAGGCTTCTGCAGGGACTGGCTGATTTCCTTAGGCATCAAGGAGGACGAGATGCGCCTGCGCGACCACAGCCCCGAGGGGCTGTGCTTCTACAGCAAGGGCACTACAGACATCGAATTCCTCTTCCCCTTCGGCTGGGGCGAGCTGTGGGGCATCGCCGACAGGACGGATTATGACCTGAGCCAGCATGCCAATACCTCCGGGGAGGACATGACCTATTTCGACGACGAGAAGAAGGAGAAGTACATACCCTATGTGGTAGAACCTTCTCTGGGCGCGGACAGAGTGGTGCTGGCCTTCCTGTGCGCGGCCTACGACGAGGAGGAACTGGAGGGCGGCGACATGCGCACCGTGCTGCGCTTCCATCCCGCCCTGGCGCCTGTGAAGATTGGCGTGCTGCCCCTGTCCAAGAAGCTGGGCGAGGGCGCGGAGAAGATTTACGCCCAGCTTTGCAAAAAGTACAACTGCGAGTATGACGATAGGGGCAACATCGGCAAGCGGTACCGCCGCCAGGATGAAATCGGCACGCCCTTCTGCGTGACCTACGACTTCGACTCCGAGACGGACGGCTGCGTCACCGTGCGCTTTAGGGATTCCATGGAGCAGGAGAGGGTGGCGATCGGCGAGCTGGATGCCTATTTTGCGGATAAGTTCGTGTTTTAGGAAATGGGTGGATTACGGGGGCAGAAGCGTTCTTCTGCCCCTTTTTATATGCGCGGGCCGTGCGCAAAGCGCCATGGCGCTTGAAATATGCCGCCAAGGCGGCGCGTGGGCCGCACGGCGAGCAGGGGAAGGCCTTCCACTGCTCGATTGTGTGGACGCGGGTTGACAGACCGGGCGGCAGCGGAAGGAGAGGCTTGATATGAACCGAGAGGAAGCGTTTCGGATACTTGGCATTGAGGCTACAAAGGACGAGAGGGCGCTGAAGGGCGCTTACAGGGGGAAGCTGACGGTGACGAACCCGGAGGACGATCCGGAGGGCTTCAAGAGATTGCGGAGGGCCTATGAGGAGGCCTGCAGATACGCCAGAGAGACGGAAGATGCGGAGGGGGACGAGCAGGAGCCCCCCAGGGACACCACCCCCTCGGGCCTGTGGCTGGAGCGGGCCGTGGAGATATACGGAAATATCCGTTCCAGACAGGACGTGAAGCTCTGGAAGGCCCTGTTTGACGATGATGTGTTCCTGTCCCTGGAGGAGGAAGAGAACTGCCGGGAGAAGCTGCTGCGATTCCTGACGGAGCATTTCAAGCTGCCCACGGAAGTCTGGAAGCTGTTCGACAGGCGGCTGGCCATCGTGAAGGACGCGAAGCTCCTGCGGGAGAGGTTCCCGGCCAACTTCGTATATTTCATCGCGGGCCGGTGCGAACGGGGGGAGGATCTGGACTTCACCCAGTTCCGGGGGCCGGAGGACGGGGATTACGACCGGTTCCTGGAGTGTTACGACCGCTGCTGGCAGGCGCTGCACGAGGACAGGCTGGAGGAGGCTAAGCGCTGCCTGGAGGAGGCGGACGCCACGGGCATCCGGCATCCGGTGGTGGAGGTGAGCCGGGCCAATGTGCTGGTGCGGCAGGGAAGAATCGGGGAGGCTGTGGACTTGCTGGAGAGGGAGCTGGCCGAATACCCGGGGGATCCTATGATCTCCTACAATTTCGCAGAAATCCTCTGGAGCCAGAAGGACAACGGCAGCTACAGGAGGCGGGCGGCGGGACTCTACCAGGAGCTGAAGGCGGAGAACGACAGCCATTACATGGCCAACGCCCGGCTGGCCGAATGGCATTATGAGGAGGGGCGCTTCCGGGAGGCCAAGAAATGCGCGGAGCGGGTGCTGACAGCAGGGGCGGACGATGGGTTCATGGAGCTCCTGGCCAAGATCAACAGCGAACTGGAAAAGGGGCTAGAAGCCGGATACCGGGAGCGCGGAGACTGGGAGAGCGGCCTGGAGCTTTGCTGGTGCTACCTGCAGGACGGCAGAACCGCCCGGGGCATCCGGCTGGCCCTTGGGCTGGAGGGGAAGCTGCCTCCGGAAAAGGAGGCGGAGTATTACGGGCTCATGGCGAAGCTCTATACGGAGGAGGCCGATTATGAGGAGGCCATAGCCATGACCAGGCACTGGGAGCCAGCCCTGGAGGCCAAGATGGCGAAAAACGCCGGCGCAGACGAGAATGAGGATAGAAAAGACAGAGACAGGCTGCGGCAGACCCGCCTGATCCGGATGCAGTGCTGCCACAGCCTGGGCTACAGGGACAGGGAGAAATTCGCCCTGGCGATCGAGGAGGGCAAGAGCATCCTCACAGGGAGCGCGAAGGACGTGGGCGTCCTGCTGGAAATGGCTCAGATCTATACGGCCATGGAGGAGTATGAGCTGAGCCTGGAGGTATGCCGGCGGCTGATAGAGGAATTCCAGGTCTTCGCGGCGTATGCCTCCATGCTGGAAGCCTACAGGCGGCAGCTTGACGCCGCAGGCGTAGTCAGAGCTGCCGGACAGTGCATGCGGTATTTTCCCGGCTTCGTGAAGTCCTATGAGTACCTGGCCAAGGTGTATCTGGATTTGAACCGGCGGGAGGATTTCGACAAGGTGTATGAGGATGCCCAGAAGAACGGAGCGGGCAGCGTGCTCCTGGATGCCTACCGTTTCCAGATGCGGGAGGAGGTCATGGACATCAGCCGGCTCAACGAGAAGCTGAAGGAATTCCGGCGCAGCTACTTCAAGCATGTGGAGGAGGGGAAGGAGGAATATTACGAGAAGGGGCTTCCCATCCTGACGGAATATTTATATCATTATCCCGATGATTTCATGCTGGTGGAGCGGGCGCTGTTCCACAGGGCCGCCCATCGCCTGGAGGAGGCCAGGGAGGATTTCGAGAAGGCCCTCTACATCAACCCATCCAACCCCTATGCCCTGAACGGCTTAAGCTTCACCTACAAATACCAGGGGGACTATGAGCGGGCCCTGGTCTGCCTGAAAAAGGCCATCCTGTACATGGATCAGGAGATGTCCCCTGTCATCTACGCGGACATGGGGAACCTCTATGCCCTGCTGGGGGATGCCGGGGCGGCATATAAGGCCTATCGCCGGTACGAGGAGACAGCGGGGGAGAGCAGGAGCAACTGGTTCGGCGACAACCTGGCCGAATTCGCCATGCGGGCGGGCAGGGTGGAAGAGGCTGCGTCCATCTATGAGCGGTTCTACGCGAAGGATAACTGGACGCGGCATGAGCGGCTGGTGAAGCTGTACCTGGCCGCAGGGGAGAAGGAGATGGCGCGGCAGACGCTCCGGCAGTGGAAGAGGGAGCTTGGCGGCAGGCTCAGGGAAGCCGTTCTGGATTTCCTGAAAAGGGGTTCATCGGACGGCGCCGGGAAACGGAATAGGGTCTCCTATCCGGCATATTATTGCTGCAGGGGCTGGTGGGAGCTGCTGTACGGCAGCAAAGGCGGCGCGGTGCGGGCCTTCGGGAGGATGTTCCGCAACGGCCTGACAGAGAAGACCATGGAGGGGAAGATCTGCGATGCCGTCTTCGCCTGCATCCTCTGCGGGAATGAGGAGAAGGGTAAAAGGTACGCGGCCAGGCTTCAGGCCTGGCTGGACAGGGAAGGGACTGTGGGCAGGCGCAAATACTATAACCGACAGAAAGGGCACCTGCAGATGGAGTTCCTGGCGGCCTATTACACAGAGACGCCACAGAAGCTGCAGGAACTGCTGGATACGGAAGACAGATGCGAAATATGCCATTTCTGTACCAGCCCGCTGTGCAGGGAGCTGGAGGGCGCTAGGATCCTGCTCCTGCTGCGGACGGGGAGGCGCCAGGAGGCGGAGGAACGTCTGTTGCGGAATCTGCAGGTGCAGCCATGGGACGAGTATATGCTGGCTATCAGGCATGTGGCGTTTGGGGGGTGAGGCCATTCATATAAAAAAGTTCGCCTTACTGTCATGTTAGGCGAACTTTTTATTGCTTCTAATATTTTATGCCCAATGTGTGGGCAGTGCAAGTCTAAATTTATTCCCGCGAGCAATGAGCCAAGCGGCCGTGCTTGCACGGCCAGTTGGCGAATGCCGCGAGGGTCAAATACCCCGCTGCTCTGCAGCGTTGCAAGATTGATACCCCGTTGCTTGCAGCGGGGTATTTGATTGTCTGTATAATGGGGTTAAAATCCTCGCCGTAAGGCGAAACCAGGTCAACAGTCTTGTCTCATTGTGCATGATGATAGTATTGGGGGGATGATGACGCTGACAAAAAACTATTGACAATCCCCCACACATGTATTATCCTATCCCTAAAGCAATTTATCTAAACTCTGTTTCTTTCTGATGTCAAATGGCATTTCTGCCGTTTTTCACTGGAAAAAGCGCAACTGTAGACATGAAAGGAATGAAAAATGCGGCAGGGATGGGGAGCCAGATTCCGCGGTCCCGGCCCCGAAAAGGAGGATTCATGGGAGCGGAGAACAACGCGATGCTGTCCTATCTGGATGACGACAAACGATTCGCCGACCTGTTCAACCAGCTATATTTCAAGGGACGGCAGGTGGTGGACGCGGAAGAGCTGGCGGAGGCATCGGAAGTATATCATGGGAAGCCGGGAGAGAAAGGCAATCAGCGGACGCGCGACATCAAGAGGCGGCTGAAGTCCGGCAAGGAATTGAAAATCCTGGCAGTGGAGAGCCAGAGCGATGTGAACTACATCATGCCCTGGCGCGTCATGGATTACGACTGCCGGGAATATGGGAAGCAGATACGGGGAGCCCAGAGGGCGAACCGGGAACTGGCCAGACAGGGGAAGCGGGTCTATACGAAGGATGGGGAGCGGCTGAGCGAAGTGCGGAAAGAGGAGCGTTTCGCGCCTGTCTACACATTGTGCCTGTACCATGGGGCGGAGGACTGGGACGGCCCCAGGAGCCTGAAGGACATGATGGATTTCGGGGAGGATTCGCAGGGACGCGGGGACGAAGAGGCATGGAGGGACTGCTTTGCGGATTATCCCATGCGCCTCGTGTGTGCTAATGAGCTTGCGGACTGCTCAGGTTTCCGGACATCGCTGCGGGAGCTGTTCGCCATCTTGTTCTGCCGCAGGGACAAGGAGCGGCTGAAAGAGCTCCTGGACAGAGAGTCGGCCTATCAGAATATGGACGAAGAGACTGCCCAGACCCTGGGAGTGTTGATGGGGATAAAGGGATTTGCCCAAAACAGTAAGAGATATAGGACAGAGAAAGGAGAATACGATATGTGCCAGGCAATCAGGGAGATGGTGGAGGATAGCAGGATGGCGGGAAAGGCTGAGGGAATCGCCGAAGGAGAGGCCCGTGGAAAGGCAGCGGGAAAGGCCGAGGGCAGCGCCGGCCAGATAATCGAAATCATAGAAAATATCATGAAGGAGCTGCAGTGCTCCCTGGAGAAAGCCTGTAAGGTAGCCGGGAAGACCGTGTCGGAGTACCGGCAGTCGGAGCAGATATGCGGGAAAGTATAGATTTTCTCAGGAGGATGCCGGCACTGTTCAGCCATGCGGTTTGTGCCCTCAGGGAATGGGATTTGCCAGGAGGACGCATGACCGGCGCCCGCGGCTGAGGGAAGTGCTGGTTCGTTTCCAGAGCGGAATAGGAGGTATGATTATGAAAAAGAAAATAATGTTGCCGTTGGCGGTTATGGTGCTGCTTCTTTCCGCAGGCTGCGGAAAGACGGATGAGGGCTCCACGCAGGTGCCGACAGCAGTGAAGCTTTCGGAAGACGAGGCTGGAGAAGGGCAGTCCGGGGAGGGGCCGTCTGTGGATTTTGCTTCGGAGGATCCGTCTGGCGGAGAGGCTACCGGGGAGAATCCCCAGGAGGGAGGACGGCAGCCGGAGGGGCTGGAGACTGCTCAGCCCGGGAGCGGATTGGACGGCGCGGAGACAGGGTTCCGCTTCGAGGATTTGTCCGACAGGGTATTCTATTTCAGCAGCGGTGCGGGAGCCTGGTTCACGGAGCTTCGCATCCGCAGCGACGGTTCTTTCGAGGGGCTGTATCAGGATGCGGACATGGGGGTTACGGGGGATGGCTATCCGAACGGCACCTTATATTATTGTGAGTTTTCCGGGACTTTCGACCAGTTGGAGAAAGTGGACGGCTTCACGTACAAAATGAACCTGTCAACCATCTCCTTCAAGCGTGAGCCGGAGATAGAGGAAATCGTCGATGGGGTCCGCTATATTTATTCCGGTGCCTATGGGCTGGACGGAGAGGAATTCTATCTGTATCTTCCGGGATCCAAGCTGGCCGATCTGCCCCAGGCCTTTCGGGAGTGGGTGGGATATTATGATTTGGAGGCTGTCCAGGAAGAGGAGCTGAGCTTCTATGGGCTATACAATGCGGACGGAGAGCTGGGCTTCTCCAGCAGCGTCTATGTGGAGCAGAGCCTTTCCGAGAGGATCGCCATGGAGATTTCCTATGCCGAGGAGCGGGAAAAGGAAGTGGAGAAGATGCAGAAGGAAGCCGTTACGCAGACGGAGATGAACGAGTCCGCTGCGGAACTGTACCGGCTGTGGGATGACACCTTGAATGTGGTGTGGAGGCTGCTGGAAGCAGATTTGGATACGGCGGACATGGAGGCCCTGCGGGAAGAGGAAATGGAATGGATCGCATCCAAGGACGCGGAAGTGCAGGCCGCCGGGCAGGAGCATAAGGGCGGAAGCGCGCAGCCGCTGGACGAAGCGATGAAAGCGGCAGAACTGACCAAAGCAAGGGTATATGAGCTGGCAAAGTACGCGGAGGGAAGGTGAAGGCTGAGTGGGGGCAGATTGGCCGGTCATTATTCAGAAGCTCCTTCTGCCGTCAGCGCCCCCGCCTCTGTGTATATCATGCCGCGCTTTCCACGGTCAGACCTCATCAGTGAGATGGACTCCACGGCTGCGGAAACATTTTCAGTGCTCAGGGGCGGCATGGAAGAACCGGATGCCTTCCGTAGCAGCGTGATATGGGGAGAAAATTTCTTCCTGTCAAACGGGATGCCGTTTTCAGCAAGTGCGCGTCTGATTCTCCGCACGACTGCGTCCAGAGCGGGAGAGTGACTGATTCCGGCCCACCACAAATCGCCGTAGGAGCCGATGCCGTCCAGAGAGATGGTAAACGGTGTGATTCCGGCTCAGCTGTTTAAGAGAAGGGAGAATATAACGTGTGCCAGGCCATAAGAGAGATGATGGAGGACAGCAGAATGGAAGGAATCGTTGAAGGAGAAGCCCGAGGAGAAGCCCGGGGGGAAGCCAAGGGCAGCGTCAGCCAGATAATCGAGATTATAGAAAACATCATGAGTGAGCTGCAGTGCTCCCTGGAGAAGGCCTGCAAGGTGGCCGGGAAGACCGTGTCCGAGTACCGGCAGTCGGAGCAGATATGCGGGAAAGTATAAATTTTTTCCAATCCGAATTTTTAACGTGAATAAGTCCGGCAATTGTGCTATACTGGTATTCAATGGGCTGATATCCGCAAGGGGCAGGCGTTTTCCCCTAGATTCATACGCCCTACAGCGGCATCATGGAGGTAAGCATGATAGTAGGAATCGACTTAGGTACGACCAACAGTTTGATAGCATATTTTACGGAAGAAGGGCCGAAGATCATTCCCAACAGGCTGGGGAAGAGCCTCACGCCTTCGGTGGTCAGCGTGGACAGGGAGGGGAATGTGTACGTGGGGGAGACGGCCCGGGAGCGCATGAGCCTCTACCCGGACACCGTGGCGGAGACCTTCAAGCGCAGCATGGGCACGGAGCGGGACTACATATTGAGCGGGAAGCACTTCCGGCCGGAGGAGCTGTCCAGCCTGGTGCTGCGCGCGCTGAAGGAGGACGCGGAAAGCTTCCTGGGGGAGGAGGTCACCGAGGCTGTCATCAGCGTGCCCGCCTACTTCGACGACAAGCGCAGAAAGGCCACCAAGCGCGCCGGGGAGCTGGCGGGCCTGAAGGTGGAGCGGATGATTTCGGAGCCCACCGCCGCCGCGGTGGCATACGGCCTGTATGACAAGACCAAGGACACCCGGTTCCTGGTGTTCGACTTAGGGGGCGGCACCTTTGACGTGTCCATCCTGGAGCTGTACCACAACATCCTGGAAGTCCGTGCCGTGGCCGGGGACAATTATCTGGGCGGCGAGGACTTTACGGAGGCGATGGCGAAGCTTTTCCTGCAGAAGGCGAAGCTGCAGCTGCAGAACCTTTCCGAGAAGGAGCAGGTGCGCCTGTTCCGGGAGGCGGAGAAGGCAAAATGCGCCATTAACGACAATGATGTAGTCTCCATGGGCTTTTTATATAAAGAAGAAAGCCTGGAGCAAAAGATTACATATAAGGAGTACGAAGAGGCCTGCGAGGAGCTTCTGATGAAAATCAGGGAACCTGTGAAGAAGAGCCTGGCGGACGCGGGGCTGAAGCTTTCGGACATCGACGAGGTGCTGCTGATCGGCGGAGCCACCAGGCTGAACATCGTACGGGATTTCCTGATACGTCTGTTCCGCAAGTTCCCGGACACCAGAATGAACCCGGACGAGACCGTGGCACTGGGGGCGGCGGTGCAGGCGGCCATGAAGGAGCGCAGGGAGGAGGTGAAGGAGGTCATCCTGACGGATGTGTGCTCCTTTACCCTGGGCACCGAGGTGGTGGTGGAATACGATGAGGGGAAATATGAAGACGGCAGGTTCTGCCCCATCATCGAGCGCAATACGGTCATCCCCGCCAGCCACACGGAGCGGCTCTACACCGCCCGGGACAATCAGAGCAAGGTGCGCGTCCGGGTGCTGCAGGGGGAGAGCCGCTTTGCCAGGAACAACCTGTTCCTGGGGGAGCTGGAGATTGACATCCCCAAGGGGCCCAAAGGCCGGGAGTCCGTGGACGTGACCTATACATACGACATCAATTCCCTGCTGGAGGTGGAAGTCATGGTGGTGTCCACGGGAGAGAGCCGGAAAATGGTCATCAAGGGCCAGGACAACGAGATGACAGAGGAGGAAATCCGAAAGCGCATGGAGGAACTGGCCTATCTGAAGATTCAGCCCAGGGACTACGAGGAGAACCGGCTGGTGCTGACCAGGGCGGAGCGGATGTACGAGGAGACCCTGGGGGAGCGCAGGCGCGTGCTTGACCGGTACATCACGGCCTTTGAGGCGGCGCTGAAAGGTGGAGACCACGATGAGATTATGGAGACGCGGGAGGCGCTGAACGAGGTGCTGGAGGAGGACAACGAAGAGTGAGCGGTCAGAGGGCTGACATCAAGGTCGTGCTCGGGCCCAGGACGGCGGAGCATGTAAGGATTTATTGGGAGAAGACCCAGGACGAAGAAATCAGGAAGAGGATTCCTCTGCAGGACATCTCTCTGGAGGAGGCGCTGAGACAGTTCGAAGCATCCAGGCAGCCCGACGCCACCAGCTTTGGCATGTGCATCGGGGCGGACGGCGATTACGTGGGGGATGTGTGGTGCTATGGCATCGATGAAGCTGAGGAAGAGATGGCCATGTTCAGCTTCCTGATTTTTGAAAAGCGTCTGTGGGGGAAAGGCGTGGGCAGTCAGGCAGCTAGGCTTTTCTGCCAGGAGGTCTTTTCCCGCTATGCAATCCGCAGACTGGGCGCTTTTGCCTATGCGGAGAACGTCTGTTCCCTGCGGGCGCTGGAGAAGGCTGGATTTCGGGAAAAGGAGCGCTTTCTGGAAGAGGGGCGGCTTTCGGTTTACATGGAGTGGAGGAAGCCTCCTGCCGATTAGCGGCAAGAGCGCCGGGACGGACTGGGGTTCTCCAGGCTACAGGCCGGGAGGAGGCCCGGGTGCGGCGCTCAGGGTAGCCGTTTCCGGATTCTAAAGCTTATGGAACTCCGGATTTCGCTTCTCGAAGACGCAATAATACTGGAACCCGCATTCTCTCAGGACTTCCGCCGCCCGGCCAAAGGAATCCCCGATATGGGCTGTATCATGGGAGTCCGAGCCGATGGTGACGATTTCCCCTCCCAGCTCCCGATAGCGCTTCAGCGCGTCCATGCAGGGATGGAAATCCCGCATCCCTTTCTTGATTCCGCCGGTGTTCAGCTCGATGCCTTTGCCCTTGTCCAGCAGTTCTTTCAGAATATCGTCGAAGATGTCACGGTATGCCGAATAAGAATATCCTTCGTCCTTTCCCGGCGCATAGCGCACCGCATAGTCCAGATGCCCATAGACATCGAAATTAGAGAATTTCCGGATATTCTCCAGCGTGGACTGGAAATATTCCCCCAAAGCCTCCTCTTTGCTGCGCCCCTGGAAGAAATCGGGATAATAGACGTCCTTGCCGTGGCAGATATGGGAGGAGCCGATGATGAAGTCGAATTCATAGGACTTGGCGTAGACGGCGTTCTTCCGCAGCGCTTCAGGCTGCAGCCCCAGCTCCACTCCGAAGAGCAGGCGTATCTTCCCGGCGTATTTTTCCTTCAGCCGGGCCAGGTCATAGAGGTAAGGGTCGGTGTCCAGCAGGAAGATATTCCCCTCCAGCCCCTCCCGGTCGGGATAGTCGAAATCCTGATGCTCCGTGAAGCACATGGTCTCCAGGCCCTGTGCGATTCCCTGTAGCACCATCTCCTCCATGGGGGTGTGGGAATCGCCGGAAAATGAGGAATGTAAGTGGCAGTCTGCTATGATTGGCATGGCGTTCTCCTTTCGGTTTTAGATTTCCGTATCGTGAACCCTATGATGATTATTATATCATCTTTTGCCCTGTTGGCTATCCTATTTCTAAACAATCTGTAAAATTTCCGAAATTATGGCAATTATTTTTCATTTACATCTTGAATTCTCCTTCAAGATTGGGTAAAATAGCCTTGTTGATAAAAGTTTGACAATCCGGCATGTCCCGCAAAAATCGGACAAGGGTTGCCGAAACACATAAAAATATTAGGAGGGAACTAAAATGGCAGTAAGAGTAGCAATCAATGGTTTTGGCCGTATTGGCCGTCTGGCATTCAGGCAGATGTTCGATGCTGAGGGGTATGAGGTAGTTGCTATCAACGACCTGACCAGCCCCAAGATGCTGGCTCACCTGTTGAAGTATGACTCTTCTCAGGG
>NZ_CAPDXS010000092.1:0-21527 GCF_948601915.1 uncultured Acetatifactor sp.
TATCTCTGATGATGGTTCCCTGATGTGGTACTACTTTTGGGGGTCATCTAGGGGTAAATTTCTATTTCTCACGAAATTTCAACGGCAGAAAAATCTGCTGCTGGGCGATGCCCAGCGCCTTATCGATGGCGCCGTCAGGATTTGGCATATTGCACATGCCGCTTATGGGGAAATCGCCGTATTCAAAGACACCACTGCTATTGATCCAGTCGAACATTCCGCTGACCGTCTCTTCAAGGTCGGCGCTGTCATTCTCATCCCCTGTGGCAACCAGGAACATTCCGCCGGGGAACTCCACGATTTCATATGGGGCAGTGTCTTCTTCGGTGACCTCGTCCCTGACAGCCAATATCCATACAGACCTGTCGATATCCCTGTCCTCATGCCACAAAAAGTCAAGGGGCTCGAAAATATGCTTTTCCAATAGGTGGCTATGCGCATCTGCCCATGACGAAAAGCTGCCCTCTCCCCCAAAAATCTCGCCCAGCGTCCTTGCTCCGGAGGATACCGCGCGGAATCGGGGGATTTCCACAAGTCTCATGTTCTTCAGTTTGCTCATTTCAGATGTCACCTCATCCTTTGCCTTCCGCTTCCCTGCCTCAGTCCAGATGGAACACGTTCTGCAGGTCGATGCTCACCGGGCTGTTGTCCGGGTTGGTCTCCATGATGTCCGCCATGAAGTCCCACCATTTGCGGTTGATGGCGGTGTCCGCCCCCTTGGCCCAAAGCGCCTCGTCCTCGATCTCTATGTAGCCGAAGAGGGTCAAAGTCTCCCTGTCCAGGAAGATGGTGTAGTTCTTTCCGCCGTGCTCGTGAATCATGTCCTGCATCTCTGGCCAGAGCTCATTGTGCCTCTTCTCGTACTCCGCCTCCTGGCCGGGGTACAGTTTCATCTTGAATCCTTTGATCATAGTGTCGTCCTCCTTTTTCTTCATCTTATTCAAATATCAGGTGCATATTGGTATACCGGAGCCCGGAAGGTTCCGTATTCTCTGATTTCCATCGCTTCCTCCATTTCCATCCAAAGAGGAATCCCACCGGCCTTCACAGGTACAGCCGCACCGGCCCCAGCAGCCCGGAGGGTTCCTGGGGCATGGCCCTGTCGAACACATTGCCCATCTTCTCTTTCGCGAAGGTATTGGTCACGATGATGCGCAGCTCATTCCTGCCGGGCCTGCATTCCAGCCTGTAGAGATGGGGCGGACAGATTTTGTTCCCCACAGGTCTGCCGTTCAGCTCCACATCGCTGATTTCGTAGACCTGGCCCAAGTCCAGCACGGCCTCCGTGCCAGCCTCCCCCGGCCCCGCGCCCGACTCCAGCTCAAAGGAAGTCTCGTAGCAGATTCTCCCCGAGTACTCCGGCAGGATGTCCGCTGCAGAGATGTTGGTGATTTCTGTAAGCCCATTCAGGGCTTCGTACTCCCCGGTTTCCCGCAGGACGGATATCCTCCAGGCCCCCTCCAGGCGCTTTTCCCTCCGCGCGGCCACAAATGCCTCGTCCACAAGGGGAATCGGCCTCTCTCCCGACTTTCCGGACAGTTCTGCCCTGTTCAAGGCTCCCGTTTCCCCGGTGGCTCCCATCTCCGCAAAGCCTCCCGCTTCCCCGGCGGCTTCCGGCACCACGAAAACGGACTGGTATGGCTCCAATACCAGCCGAAATGTCACCGTGCCGTCCGCGCCGTCGATCCCAATCTCCTCCAGAAGAGGATATCGGACATCCTCCATAGCATCATAGAATGCCAGCCGGCCGTCCTCCCTCAGGGTAACCCTGGTATCCACCGTATTCCATTTGCTTTCATTTGTAAAAAAGTATACGCTCCCCTCTTCCCGCTCATAGTGCAGGAAGCGCAGATCCGGGCAGAAATCCCGCACCTGGATGTCCGCAAATCCATGGCCCTTCATCCAGTCCACCGCCTGGGCCAGCCCGCACGCCTCCACCAGCGGGTTCTCATCCAGCGCCGTCTGCACGGCATGACGCCCCGCCGCATAGTACACATGCTCCGGATAACCGTCCACGAACACCACGGACACGCCTCCCCGGGCCGCCAGATTCAGCGCCTCCAGCAGCTCCTGGGGCAGGCACTCCGCATAGGGGATAAGGATGGCCTGATATGCCTCCCGGTTCACCCACAGCCGTCCCTCCGCCACTTTCACCTGATAGATGCCTTCGCTCCCGGCCTCCGCTGCCACGTCCGCAAGCCGGGCTCTCACCCCTGCCGCATCCGTACACCCTGTCGGTGCTTTTGCGCAGCCTTCAGCCGCGCCCCCCATCTCTTCATTCCCCTGCGCCGAACAGGCGATACCCGTCAGACAGTCCCCGGGCAACACATCGCAGTCGATCTGGGCCTCCGCCAGCGCCCGCACCACCTTCTCAAAGGGCTGGTACCCGCCGCCCCACTCCGCCTCCGCATGGTACAGCACCGCCGCCGTGGCCCGGTGGGTTCCGTCCCGCAACAGCGTGCAGACCCTGTTGGCATAGTCCGCCCACCTCCTAAAATACCTCCACTGGGGGTTCTTCCCCTTTGCGTAGAAATGGGGCGGGCAGTCCGGATCCGGGTACTTCGGCGAGAAGGCATGGGGCACCAGCATATTGATGCCCCGCACGCAGACATGGTCCGTGAGCCACTTCATCAGCTTCAGGCCCTCCTGCCACCCGTAGGCCCCGAAGATCTCGCACATGGTGACGCCATTTTTCGCCGGGTCGATGTGGGCCGCCGAGGAGGCCATCTTGGAAATCCCCCAGTAGAAGAATTCTGCGTCCAGGTATCCGAAAGGCGAGGTGAAGAAGCCGTCCTTATGCTCCGGCCAGACCTGGTACACCACGTCCAGGCCCGCCGCGTCGAAGCCCTCCATGCTGCGGAAGTAATGGCCTGGCCCGAAGCCTATCCTGGCATGGACGCCATTGTCCTCCACCACATGCCCGATGACCTTCACCCCGTGCCTCCCGCACCACTCCCTGATCTGCCCCGTGAAATCCCGGGCGAACAGCCTTGATACCACATTCATGTAGGCATACTGCACATCCCTGCACAGCGCGTTCTCCCTGCTCCACAGGAGGGGAAGCAGACAGGCCCATCTCTCGCCCAGATTTTCCTCCAGGAGGCCCGGCACCTCCTCGCTCCAGGGGTAGACATGGCCGTCTGTCCCCAGCACCCTCTCGTAGGTGGCAGTGCTGCCGAAGCGGGGCTCGTCCACGAAAAAGCCCTTGATGGTCTTCCCGAACCGATCCCCGAACCGCCTGTAATGCTCCTCGTAGACCACATCGATGAAACGCCCTACCGCTTCATAGCTGATGGGGTTCACATAGTCCTTCGTCCACTCCTCGCCGCCGTTCCTGGTGACGACCAGCAGGAAGACCCGCCAGTCTCCGGCGGGGATGTCCCAGTACAGCCGCCCTGCCGTCACCGCCTGCGTCAAGTCCACAAGGCTGCCCTCCTCCAGGGCCTCCCTGCCCCCCGCCCTTTTCCCGGCGATCACCCTGTACAGGGCCTCCCCCTCCTCCAGCCAGGGCGCGATCTGGAAGGAAGCCCCCGGAAGCGGCCCCTGGGCGTCTATCTGGCGTTTGGCGATATAGCGCTTGCAGGCCTCCGGGTAAAGCGCCTTCACCTTGCCTCCCCCCAGGCCGCTGGGGTATGCCCCGTCGTCGAAGATCCAGACCTCCATCTGCCGCCTCTCCGCCTCGGACAGAATCACCTCCAGATCCCGCCACCAGCCGTAGCTTAAGTAATCCGGGTGGGGGCGGGATTCCACGATGAACCCGCCGATGCCGCCCTCCTGCATTTTCCCGATTTCCTCTCTGAGCTCCTCTTCCTTCTCCCCGTGCTGCCAGAACAGCGGGTAAAGCGAATTCTTCGTCTGTCCCATGTCCTCTCCCTTTCCCTCCGCGGAACTCCCGCGGCCGTGAACCTGCCTCTTGATTCTATTATTATCTCTTATTCCAGAGAAAGTCAACTCTTTTTACCGTTTTCCGCAAAGTCCGGTGGCCTCACAGATTCTTTTGCAAAAATCCCTGTCGGATGCTATAATGGACATACGAAATCTAATGCACATCCAAAGAACAGGAGGGCCACACAATGAACCGTTCCCGAAGACAGATCGTCCTATTGATGACGGATTCCACCCGCCAGGATATGGTGGGATGTTACGGAAATCCGGATATGCACACGCCGAACCTGGACAGCCTGGCCGAAAGGGGAATCCGCTACCAGAACGCCTATACCTGCCAGCCGGTCTGCGGCCCTGCCCGCTCGGCGCTGTTCACAGGCATATACCCCCATTCCAACGGCAGCTTCACGAACTGCGTGCCCCTGGGGGCCAACGTAAAGACCATCGGCCAGCGCCTCACCGACGCGGGGCTGCGCACGGCCTACATCGGGAAATGGCATCTGGACGGCGGCGACTACTTCGGCCTGGGCACCTGCCCGGAGGGCTGGGATCCGGATTACTGGTACGACATGCGCTGCTACCTGGAGGAGCTGACGGAGGAAGAGCGGCTCGCCTCCCGGGACAGCGCCACAAGCGCCAAAGGCATCTCCGCTGACTTTACCTTCGGCCACCGCTGCGTCAACCGGGCCCTGGACTTCCTGCACAGGCACGGGACGGAGGACTTCTTCCTGACGGTGTCCCTGGACGAGCCCCACGACCCGGGCCTGTGCCCGGAGCCCTACGCCTCCATGTTCGCTGACTATGAATTCCCCAAGGCCCCCAATGTGTGGGACACCCTGGAGGGGAAGCCGCAGTATCAGAAATGCTGGGCCGGGAAGAACCGGGAGACCGACCGGGACGCGGTAAAGATTAAGGCCCCCAGGTTCCTGGGCTGCAACGCCTTCGCGGACGCGGAGCTGGGCCGGGTGCTGGACTGCGTCAGGGCCTACGCCCCCGAGGCCATGGTCATCTACACCTCGGATCACGGCGACGGCCTGGAGAGCCACTGCCTGCATTCCAAGGGGCCTGTCATGTATAATGAGATTGCCCGGATCCCCCTGCTGATCGCGGGCCCCGGCGTGCCCCAAGGCGTGGTGGACGGGCATCCGGTGAGCCATATCAACCTCCCGGCCATGATCCTGGAATACATGGGCCTGCCCATCCCCAGATGCTTTGAGGGCAAAAGCCTGCTGCAGGAGGTGTACGATCCGGAAATCCGGACGAACGATTATGTCATTACGGAATTTACCCGCTATGAAATCGACCATGACGGCTTCGGCGGGCTGCAGATGATGCGGGCCATCTATGACGGGCGCTACAAGCTGGCGGTGCACCTCCTGGATCCTGTGGACGAATTTTATGATATGGACGCCGACCCCTGGGAGATGAAGAACCTGATCGGGGACGAAGCCTACGACCGGGAAAAGGTCCGTCTGCATAAGCTGCTCCTGGAATGGATGAACGCCACCAGGGATCCCTTCCGGGGATACCAGTGGGAGCTGCGGCCCTGGCGGAAGGACGTGGAAGCCCCCACCTGGAGCTACACGGGCTATACCAGGCAGCGGGAAAACGAGGAGTACGAGCCCCGGCAGCTGGATTACGCTACGGGCCTGCCCATGGAGGAGGCTGTCAGGCGCAAGTAGGGCCTGGCAGCGGTTCCGCTACCGTTTTTCAAATCTTCAAAAAAGGCGTATCGGCCAGGCCGAGCCGACTGGTGCGCCATGGCCAGGGAGGATATATGGCAGCAGTGACGAGCATCCATGAAAAATATATGAAGGAGGCCCTGCGGCAGGCCAGGAAGGCCCTGGCTCTGGGCGAGGTGCCCATCGGCTGCGTCATCGTCCATGAGGGCAGAATCATCGGGCGGGGGTATAATCGGCGCAACACGGACAAAAACACCCTCTCCCACGCGGAGATCACCGCCATCCGCAAGGCCAGCAAATCCATCGGGGACTGGCGGCTGGAGGAATGCA
Organism: uncultured Acetatifactor sp.; assembly: GCF_948601915.1. Classification (NCBI taxonomy): domain Bacteria; kingdom Bacillati; phylum Bacillota; class Clostridia; order Lachnospirales; family Lachnospiraceae; genus Acetatifactor; species uncultured Acetatifactor sp. The sequence goes on from NZ_CAPDXS010000092.1 coordinate 5,898, forward strand.
CCATCTACATCACATTAGAGCCCTGCCAGATGTGCGCCGGAGCCATCATACAGGCTCGGATCCCCGAGGTGGTCATGGGCTGCATGAACCCAAAGGCAGGCTGCGGCGGGTCGATTCTGAACATCCTGGAGATGCCCCAGTTCAACCACCAGGCCGCCGTCACCAGGGGCGTGCTGGAGCAGGAGTGCAGCGGAATGCTGAAGGCCTTCTTCGCGGATCTCCGGGAGCGGAATAAGGCGGAAAAGGAGCGGCGCCGCCAAAGCCTGGAAGCGGCGGCGCCTGCGCAGGAAATGCCCCAGGCTGATTCGTAACGGCCGGGCCTGGAGGGAACCCGGACTGTTCCGGCACTGCCCCAGGCGGGAAGGAGCCCGGACTGTTCCGGCATTGCCCGACTTGAAGCCAGCCTCACTCCTCCAAAACAATGCCCTCCTCCACAAATTTCCGTTCCATCTGATGTCGGAGCTTGCGATTCTCCACAGTGTCGAAGACGATGGAAAAGTCATACCCCTCCGGATACAGCTCCTCCGCCGCCACATGCAGCTTCACCCGCTTGTGGTTGATCCATATCTTTTTGTCCGGAAGCTGGACCCGCAGCACCCCCTTCTCGTTCACCGGCTCACAGACGATGCCGATTTTCTTGTCCGGGTACAGCATGACGCTGTCCCCCAGGCGGAATTTCGCCGATAAGTCCTTCCTGTGGGAGGGCTCCTTCTTTTTCTGGATTTTAGGCCGGGATGCCTTCTCCGGCTGCTGTCCGGCATGTTCCATCTGCTCTGTCTTTGGCAGGTGCCGCTCCCATTCCTCCTGTCCCCTGCCGGGCTCCTGTCCGCCATCCTCTCCACGGGCCTCCGAAACCAATCCCTTGGATATCCTTTTCCTGTCGGATTCCTTCTCCGCTCTGGCGGCCCTTTCCCCGGCAGCTCCCTTTTCCGCTCCGGCTCTCCTTTCCCCGCCAGTCCCCTTTTCCGCTCCGGTCGTCCCACTGTCCGGCCTTCCCGCGCCCCCTGCGAAGGAAGCCGCCCCATAGGCCGTCCGGGCCGCTGTCCGGAGCATGTGCTCCGGCATGCCCAGCCTGGCCGCGATGTAGAAGGCGCAGCTCTCCCCCGCCTCCCCGATGACCATCTGGTAAGTGGGCTGCAGGCTCTCTCGGTCGAATGTCATCCTGGCGTTTATCAGGCCCTCCGCCGCTGCGGCGTACTCCTTCACCTCCGGGTAATGGGTGGTCACCAGGAACAGGCAGCCGCTCTTTTTCAGCTCCTCCATGATGGCTACGGCGATGCCCATCCCCTCCGCCGGATCCGTGCCCGAGCCCAGCTCGTCCATGACCACCAGGCTCTCCGGCCCCACCTCTCTCAGGATGTCCAGCACATTGGTGATATGGGCGGAAAAGGTGGACAGGTTCTCCGACAGATTCTGGCCGTCCCCGATGTCGCACAGGAAATCGCTGTTCATGCAGACATCCGCCTCCCGGCAGCTCACATGGAGGCCGCACTGGGCCATCATACAGTTCAGGGCCACGGTCTTGATGGCCACGGTCTTCCCGCCGGTATTGGGCCCCGTTATGACTATCCCTCTATAATCATCTCCTATGCGGAAATCCTGGGGGACGCAGTTGTCCCTGTCCATCAGGGGATGGCAGGCCTCCTTCAGCAGGATGCGCCGTCCGGTGTTAATCCGGGGCCGGGTTCCGTGGAGCTCCATGCTCAGCTTCCCCTTTGAAAAGATGAAGTCCAGCTTCTCCATGGTCCGCAGGTTCTGTGCCATGGCCTCCCCGCTCTCCGCCACCTGGGCGGTGAGGGTGTAGAGGATCCGGCGCTCCTCATTCTCCTCGTCTATCATAAGGAGCGAGAGCTCCTCGCTGTGCTTCGCCACTGCGGCAGGCTCTATGAACAGGGTGCTGCCTGTGGCGGATTTGTCGATGACGCTTCCGGATATCCGGAATTTATACTCCTTCTTCACCGGCACGCACAGGCGGCCGTTCCGGAAGGTGCTGTAGCTGTCGGACATGCACTCCTTATGGCTCTTCATGATTCCGTCGGCCTTCTCCTTCATCCGCTCCTTTGTCCGCTGGATGTCGGCGCGGATGCCATGCAGCAGCTTGGAGGCATAATCGTCCACCTGGCCGTTGCGAATCTGGACATGGATGGCGTCCCGAAGCTCCGCCAGTCCGTCCAGGTTCTCCTCATAGTAGGGCAGGGACAGCTCCAGGGCCTTGCCTCTGTCCAGGTAGTCCTTCAGCCGCTTCACCGCCGTCAGGGCGCTCTCTATCTGCTCCAGCTGGGCTGCCGTCAGGCAGTCGCCCCGGCTCGCCACGGCCAGGAGCGTCCCGATGCCCTCCATGGACACCAACGGCGGCGTCCCCTCCTTTTCCAGCAGCGTCCTGGCCTCCGTGGTCTCCCGCTGGCGCAGGGCGAGCTCCGTCTCCGACAGGCAGGGCTCCTGCTCCATGATTCTCTGCCTTGCCTGCTCCGTCAGGGCAAGCTGCGCCCATTTTTCCTTTATTTTGTCGAATTCCAGGATTTCCTCTGTCTTTCTCATGACCTCTCCTCTTTCATTTTCACAGTTAATGGTTTTTATGTTTCCCCTTTTCCGTACAAGACTGTGCATCAAAAAAGAGCACACCTATACAGATATGCTCTCTAAGTCAAAATCATTCTCTTTCCAAAGCCGGATGCCCATCGCTCTAAGAAAGAGCCCAAATCAGCATCCCACCTATGACAACACGGGAAAAAGTCTCTATACGAAGCACATTGTACGGCCGCCGGCTGCATCGCCGGCATGTTGAGCAGACCTGTGGAATCCACAGGCGGCTACTCTCTGCAATATTTATTTTGCAGAATCCTCCATCACAATGCTTCGCATAAAGTCCTCCCTTTCTTTTTTATCCTCACAGGCCGTCAGCCTTCCGCAGGCGCGAATCCGCCCCGGGGCCCGGTGCTTTTACCAGTCTACCCTATCCCGGCGGCTCTGTCAAGCATTTTGTCGCTGGCACGCCTGCCAGCTGCGCGCCTGCCGCCGTCTCTCCGTCCCATCTTATAGAGCTCCTCCGTGGCCAGCCTGGTCTTTGCCACCACGTCCCCGCCCTCTGTGGGGAAGCAGTAGTAGAGCAGGTCCCCATTGCCGATGCAGATCACGTCCCCCACCTCGTACCAGTAATAGTCCGCGTACAGGCTGTAGGAGGCGCCCGGCTTCTGCACATAGTCCAGCTTCCCGTCGCAGCCCGTCAGGTGGAAGCCCGCCGCCGTGTGGCGCAGCCGCCCCTTCCCTACCCGGTAGACGCTCTTCGTGTCCACCATCACGCAGATGTCCACAGCCACGTCCAGCAGATAGCTTCCCTGCTCCAGCTCCCTGCGCACACTCTCCCGCTCCCAGCGGTACCAGTCGGGGATATGCTCAAACTCCGTCTCCCCCTCCACCGCCTCCATATAGCCGTACTCCGTCAGCTCATAGGCCTTTCCGCAGCTGCCGCAGGAAATCCGGCTGCCCTGGCCCAGCATCTGCCCTTCCGTGCCGCAATGGGGGCATTTGTACAGCACGCGGTTCAGGCAGTCCGCCCGGAAGTCTTCCGCGATGCGGATTCCGTTCTCCTGCTGCCAGCGGAAATTGTCGAAGCCAAACCTCTCCTGGATCGCTTCGTTCAGCTCCCCGGCGGATTTCTCCTGAATCTCCTCCGGAGACAGCAGATACTCCATATCCGCGCTCACGTCCACCTTGCGCAGCTTCAGGTTGTTGTACAGGGGGTCTCTGGCGAAGGCCCCGTAGGTGCGGATCATCACCACCGGGACACCCAGTATCTTCAGGCATTTCCCCAGGCTGTCCGGCAGGGGCGTGGCAGTGCCGTCGAAGCTGTAGCTGGCCTCCGGGAAGAGGAGCACGGAGCTTTTCAGGTCCTTCACCGCATACAGCATGTCCCGCACCAGCGCCATGTCCGTGACGAACTTCCTGGTAGGGATGCAGCCGATGGCGCGCATGAGCCAGTTCTTGCCCACGAAGCCGTCGGAGGTGCATACGGTGTTGAAGGGCCTGGGATACAGGATGGTGGCCGCGATCTTCAGGTCGATGAAGCTGGAATGGTTCATGAGAACCAGGCATGGCTCCCCCTTTCCCAGGCGCTCCATGCCGATTTCCCTGTATGTGAAATGCGTGGCCCGGAGATCTTGTATGGACAGGAGCTTCAGCAGCAGCCTGAAAATCCATGTAGACCTCACAGGGCTCCGGTGGATTCCCATGGGCCGCACCAGCACCTTCTCGATAGGCATCTCTTTTATTTTTATCTTCATGTACCGCCCCTCATTTTGCCCCGCGGCCCCTTACCGCGTGACGCTCCCCTGGCTTTGTCTGATGTCCGCCTAAAGCGCCTCCTTATTGCAGTGTCGGAATCCCCTTTCACAGTGTCCGCCCCTGCCATGCATCCCATGCCAGCAGGCCGCCCTGCTTTACTCCGCTATATAGGTAGGCGCGTTCTTCGGGCTCCTCCCCTTGATGACGTTATGGTAATACGCATAGGTCATGGGGGTGTCCTTCTTCAGGATGTCCGCGTCCAGCACCTTGCCCAGGAACACAGTGTGGGTGGATGTCTCCATCTTGTCGATTACCTCGCAGACGATGTAGGCACAGGCATCGGTGACCACCGGCAGGAAGCCCTTCACCCCATAGTCCACCTCGTCGAACTTATTGTTGTCCCTGCCGCTCTTGAAGCCGAAGGTGCCGATGATGCCGGGCCTGGAATTCTCTCCCAGGATGGAGATGGCGAACTTCCCGGTGTCCTGGATGCACTGGTTGGTGTAGTTGTCGTGGTTGATGCTCACAGCGATGGTGGCGGGCTCCGATGTGATCTGCATGGCGCTGTTGGCCGTGCAGCCGGTGGCCCTGCCCTTGTCCCAGGTGCTGACTACGTATACGCCGTAGGATAATTGATGGAATGCGCTTTTGTTCATGATTATTCTCCTCTCTTTCCTGCTTTTTGTTCTTAAGGAATTTTGATAAGAATAGCTTACTTTATAGGGCTGGAAATGTCAACAAAAACCTCTTTTGTCCTTGACAACCCTCCCCGCTTCAGCTATACTAAAAAAGCCGTACCACTTCAAGGTCCGGTACAGTGATGAAATTCGGTCTTGCGCAATGGGAATCCGTGAACCGTGTCAGGTTGGGAACAAAGCAGCACTAAGCGGAACCTCTCATGTGCCGCGAGGCAGCCGGGTGGAGCTGTACCGGCCTTGAAGGGGTACGGTATTTGTGTGTATGGGAAATGGAGAAAGTCATTTTCGGTGCTCAGGGCAGCAGACACCGGAGGCAACTTAAAAGGAGCGCGCATCTGCGCCGCTCCTTATGGGGGTTGGGGGCGGTTAGCCACCAACAAGCTGGGGCTAGTATATACCGGCTTATTGCTTGCCGTTACCTTGACGCTTATTGCATAGTTGATTTTCTGCTGCCAATTCTTATTACGTTATCAAACCGCCCCAAATAATCCTCCGACCAATTATGGGAAATTACGATACGGGTCACATCTCGGAGATTAAAAATAAACTCATTAATCATAGTGATGTTTTCCGGATCCAAACCGGTGGTAGGCTCATCAAAAATCAGTATCTTGGGATTTCGCCGCAGGGCACGGGCGATATTAATGCGCTGACGTTCACCGCCAGAGATATTATCGCCAAAATCCCCTAGAGGCACATCCCCCACCCGCTGGGCCAGGGCTGTCAGATTCAGCTTCTGGAGAAGCGCATGGTATTCCTCCGAGTCCCGATTCGGCAGTCCGCCAAACATGGTGATATTTTCGTACAGGGAAGCATTGAATATGTAGGGGTTCTGGTCAACGACACCCACCAGCTTATACACCTCTTGTTCCGAAAGCTGGCGGATATCCTGTCCGCCCAGGGAGATTGTTCCTTGATAGCCATCGTAATATTTCAAAAGGAGTTTGAGCAGGGTGGACTTTCCGCTCCCGCTCTCCCCGACTACCGCATAGCATCCCCCCAGAGCAAAACGCTCAGTCAGCCCACTGTAGAGCTGCCGGTCGCCAAAGGCGAAGGAGACATCCTCATAAACGGTGTCCGTCTGTGGGGAGATGGATAGGCCACTGTCCACGGGGCAGGGCATGTCCCGCTGTTTGCCCAGCTTCTCAATGGTGCCCTTGGTGGAGCGCATCTCCACAATATAGTTCGTCATATTGGAAAAACCGTTGGAAATGGCGGAAAAATAATTCAAGGCGGAGTAAATCATACCAGCGGACATGATTCCTTGCATAACCAGCCAGCCACCGAGTAGCATACAGACGGTGCCGGACAGTCCGCCCATAGACAACAGTGATTCGAAACTCATCTGGCCGATGAAAAAATCTTTTGCCCAAGCGCGTTGGCGGGTGGAATTGGCCACCCCGTGCCGATCCTCACAGGCCTGTTCCCTGCCGTTGGATCGAATCGCGCCGCAGCCCTCTACCGTCTCCTTCAGAACGTTAGTATAGTTCTCCGATGCTTCGGAATAGGCGGTCTTGCTCTTCTGCCGCATGTTGGCGAAAGGCTTGGTGACCAAGAGGGGCAACGCGGCCATGGCCAGAGCTGCGGCCAGCATGAAGGGGTGCAGTATCCACAGCAGGATGGCTGACAGCACCATGGAAGCCACGGTATGGGCAACGAGAGGGATGTTCCACAGAAAGCCGCTGACGTACATATCCGTGTCCGTATTGATGAGGTTCAGATAAAATGCGCTGTTCTCGCGGCGGAACTCGCTGAAAGGACGTCTCAGGAGATTGTGCACAATGCTGTCCTTGATTCCCAGTTCCCCATTGGACAAATAGGCCAGGCGAATCCCCAGCGATATTCCGGTCAACAGATAGCTGAAAACCAGCAGGCCCAGTTTAATCAAGCACAACTGCACCACACCAGTCAGATTGCCCAATTCCGCGCATTCGAGTGTTTTCCCTGATAAGTATGCCCCGGCGGCATTCACTGCGGACATCGCCATATACATGGCACAGGTCAGTGTCAACAGCCACTTTCCCTTGAGTGATAAAATTTTCATATATTAACCCCTTCCGAAAATTTGACATCTTGCCCTCAAAATACTGTTGCAGACAGTTTTCTATTGCCTGAGCATGGCCCGGTGCCGTGGGTTTCACAATTCCTTTTCGCGCCCCATAGACAGCGCCCAACTCCTCATCGTAGATGACCATATATTCGTCAGGTCTTATATCGCTCATCCCATACCCTCCCAAAAATATATCGCTTTTACCCGATATTGAGACCCATGTTTCCCGCACAACTCTCTATCGGATTGTTTAAATATACGATATCACAACAAGACGCTAAAGTACATATCGACACTTGTTCCCTGAAAATAACACAGAGCGACAGGTTTGGTTTCCCTTGACATAGGGAATAAAAAATGTATAATAATTCTAAACACTTTCTATTGTACCGAGAAGGAGGTTCATCTATGAGAGAACTATTCCTTGGCGAGTACATTAAACAAGAACGGCTGAAGCAGGGAATCACCCAGGAACAACTGTGCGCAGGCATCTGCGAACCTATTACGGTCTCCCGCATGGAAAATGGCAAGCAAACCCCATCTTACAACCGTATCTGTGCCTTTCTTCAACGTTTAGGCCTGCCGGACGAGCGGTTCTTTGCCCTGTTGAGCAAAAATGAACTGGAAATTAAGACTTTGCAGGATGAGATTTGTGCCGACCGCATACGATTTGAGCGAACATCACCAGAACACCGCCCACCTATACAGGCGGCGGGACTACAAAAGCTGGAACAGTTGGAAAAACTTGCAGAGCCGGATGACCGAATTGTTCGTCAGTACATTATGAGTGAGCGCGCCACTTTTGGCAAGCCGGATGGCCCCTACAGTCCGGAGGAGAGGCTGAAACTCCTGCTGGAGGCTTTACACATAACGGCCCCCAATCTTGATTTGGAAGAAATCAACTTGGGTCTGTACAGTATGGAGGAGACTACACTGTTAAACAAGATTGCTGTGACCTACGCACAGATGGGGCAGCTAAAAAAAGCAATTGACATTTATCGTCAATTGCTTAAGTATGTGCAGAAGCACTATTGTGACGGAATGTCCCGATATGCAGGAAAATTTGCTCTGATTGCCTATAATTACACTAATGTGCTCTTTATGGCAAGACGCTATGATGATGCTCTTGAGGTCGCTGAACTAGGACGGAAGGTCTGCGTGGAGTACCCTCACTATCAATTTCTGCCTGGAATTTTGGATCTTATGGGCGGATGCTATTTCTATCAGGGCAATTTGGAAAAATGTAAGGAATACTATAGAGACGCATACTATCTCTATAAAGTAATCGGAAATGAGCGTGACCGCCTGCTTTTGGAAAAGGCGGCGAAAGAACGTTTAGGGCTGGACTTCCCTTTTTAATGCTCTCCATCAAACAAGCCCGGATCCTCCGATTGAACTGGTGTGCTGGACCAAGAAACAGGATGTTCCGGTGATGCCGATTCATCTAATCCTTCGCTATTTTCCGGTTCTTCCTGCTCCGAGATAGCCGGAGGCGTGCCGGAGTCCATGGGAGAAATAGCTAAAGCTTGTGTGGAAAACGCAGGGAAGACCAGCAGCAATACCGTCAACAGCGTGAGCAGTTTATTCTTCATTTTGGATAACCATCCTTTCTTTTTTTGATGTCCTTATCATACACTATATTCATCACAAACGCCATATCGTTTTCAGTTACCTACATTTAACACAAAACGACAGGCAGGCCAAGCAGTATATACCGGGTAAAGACAATGGTGTTGCTGCTTACCGCCATGTCGTAGCTGAGCCCCTGGAACTCGCTGCCCAGGCAGAACAGGGACTTGCCGACCCTGAAAAAGACCTCAATGCTCCACCGATTCCCATATAAGCGGACAGCCTCCCTGTTGCTGATGCCGCAGTCGGTCGTCAGCAGGATGATGTATTCGCCCGCCTTGTTCCTGTTCCTGACGAACACAAGCTTTACAGGGATGCCGTGCTTCTTCATCGTCACCGTGATGGAGCCGAACACATTCCCCGCCCTGTTAAATGTGAACAACCAATCGGGGCAGAAAGTCAGGGTTTTCGCAGCCTCTACAGCTTCTCAATCACGCAGGCATGCCTCCGTTTTAACCCTTTTGCACCCTTATCATACGAAATGCCCACCAGCAGAATATCCCCACCATATCCTGACAAAGCCTCAGGGTATCTTTTGTCCTTAATCTGGGCAATGGCTCCCCTGGCCGTCAGGTTCCACTTCAGCTCTACCACCAATGCCGGAAGCGGGGAGAGCTTCTTGGGAAGATAGACGATATCCGCATACCCATCGCCTGAGGGCAGCTCCTCAAATTTCAAATAGTAGTCTTTATAGCTGAAATATGCCAGTTTAATCACACTGCGCAGCGACTGTTCGTTATGATAGAATAGAGGAGCCGTTTCCTCTGCATGGATTTTCTCAATCTGTGCCGCCACCGCCTGCGCATTTCCCTGAACCGTGTCGGCAATCAACTGGTCGCTTTCACGGACGCGCCGGATTGTCTCGTCACGTTTTACCCTGCGGATCGATTTTGCGAACTCCAGCCGAATCTCCTCATTGGGGATGCGTGCCGTCTTCGTTTCCCTGTCATAGGCCAGATATCCCAGATGAATCAGAAGCGTCAGTACATCGTCACGATCCCGAAAGGTGACAATGTCGTTGGCGAACCCGCTTGTATCCACCGGAACCGCTACCCCGCCAAGCAACTGCGCGACGGTCTTCGACATGCCGTCAAAGTCCAGGCTGATATATTCCATCAGGCTCCTGGATGCCGAAGTCTCCGTCCAATAGGAAGAAAACTCACGGCTGCGCAGGGCCTCCATGACGGCATTGGGGTTGTAGATAGACATCCCGCCCAATGTGTAGCCGTCATACCATTGTTTCATCATGGAGAAGTCAAAGTCCCGCTCCGCGCAAAGAGCCTCTACTTCCCTTTCCGTAAAGCCCGCATAATCCGCGAACATCCTGGGGTTCACGATTGTGTACTCTTTGAAATCCGAAATCGCCGACTGGGAACCGTCCTTTTTCATCGGCAGAATCCCTGTGATATAGACAGCGGAGAAAACCTTGTCAGTGGCACCGCTGTTCTTGAAAAGGGCCCGCAGGAACTCCAGGTACTCGCGCTGTGTCCTCGTTTCGTCCTTTCCCTCCCGAATAGGCGCGTCCCACTCGTCAATAATCATAATGAATTTCGTCCCTGTGACCTGGACGGTATTTGCCAGAGTCGGGACGAAGCCTTCGGCAGCTCTCGCCTTCGGATAGCTTTCCACCAGCTCACGAATCACGTTTCTTTTGATATACGGCACCAAATCGCCAAAGGACGTCTCTCCAATCACCGCCGTCATATCCAGATAGATGACATCATATTGATTCAAATGCTTCCGATAGGAGGCGACATATCTGGAATCTGTAGCAATCTGCAGGTCTTCAAACAGTGCCGATGAATCACAGCTTCTGTCATAATAGGCACACAGCATTTTTGCCGCGAAGGACTTCCCAAAACGACGGGGTCTGCTGACGCAGGTCAGTTTTTCCGTCGTATCAATAGTTTTGTTGATTAAATCTATCATGCCGCTCTTATCCACATAGATGCCGTTCCTTATGGCAGCAAACCCGCTGTTTCCCGGATTCAGGTAATTCCCCAAAGCCCTCACCTCCCTCTGGTATGTTTAGCTTATCATACATTTATGAAAATAACAAGTATACTGCATATTTTATAGAAAGCTTGTGAAAGTACAATATGCGTGATATGATAATCGCATCAGAAGACCTGAAAGCAGCGAAAATAATGGAGATGAATTTATGGAGATGGCCCTTGAGACAATCAATCGGATGATGCGGGACTGCGCCCTCTGCCCCCGGCGGTGCCATGCAGACCGGACTTCGGGAAAGACGGGCTTCTGCGGGGAGGGCGCCGAAGTGGCGGCGGCCCGGGCGGCCCTGCATTTCTGGGAGGAACCCTGCATCTGCGGCAACCGGGGCTCCGGGGCGGTGTTCTTCTCCGGCTGCAATCTGCAGTGCGTCTTCTGCCAGAACCATGACATCGCCCTGGGGAAAAGGGGACGCGGACTGTCCCTGGAACGGCTTTCCCGGATTTTCCTGGAGCTCCAGGAGAAGGGTGCCGTCAACATCAACCTGGTCACCGCCGGACATTTCCTGCCCCAGGTCTGCCTTGCCCTGCAGATGGCAAAAAGCACAGGCCTCACTATCCCCGTGGTATACAACAGCTCCGGCTATGAGAATGTGTCCTCCCTGCGCATGCTGGAGGGCCTGGTGGACATCTATCTGCCAGACCTGAAATATCGCTCCCCTCAGCTCTCCGCCCTCTACTCCCATGCTCCGGACTATTTCGAGAAAGCCTCCTCGGCCATCGCGGAGATGTTCCGGCAGGTGGGCAGACCTGTCCTTTCCCCGGACAGCGGGCTGATGGAAAAAGGCGTCATCGTGCGCCATCTGCTGCTCCCGGGCTGCGCGGGGGACTCCAAGCGGATCCTGCGCTACCTCCATGATACCTACGGAAATGACATCTATGTCAGTATCATGAACCAGTACACGCCGCTGGCGCATCTAAAGCGGATGCCGGAATTCGCCCGGTCGTCCCTGACCCGTCCGGTGACGGAGGAGGAGTATGCGCGGGTGCTGGATTTCGCCGACAGAATCGGCATCGAGAAGGGCTACATGCAGGAGGGCGGCACGGCTGCGGAGAGCTTCATTCCGGCCTTCGACGGAGAGGGACTCTGATGCCCGGCATAGCGCTTCCGGCAGCTTCGGCCCTCGGCCATCTCTTTGCCGTCACGCCGGACACGCCGGGCATCCGCCCCGGAGCCCCTCTCAAATCTGTGCCCGCATCATATAATACCCGAAATCCCCGGGCTGGGCAGGCTCCTCGGCGCATTCGAAGCTCTCGAAGCCGAACATGATAGCCACCTGCTTCTCTCTCTCGTAGAAATTCCCCGGCACTCCTATGTAATAACAGTCCTCGCCTTTGTGCTCCACCCGGGCCAGGAGCAGATGGTGGTAATTGTAGTAGCCATGGAGCAGGAAGCTGTTGTTCACGGCCCTGTAGCTATCCTCCGAAAACAGCACGAAATCCGAGGGACCGATGGAGAGGTATTCCCTGGCATCCTGGAAGGGCCGGATATGGGGGTAGATGGCCCAGAGCTGCTGCCACTTGTCCTCCATGAGCCTGGCGGGCCTCCTGCCGGGCTCCGCAGTTGCCTTCGCTGCCGTCCTCCGATGCCCAGGGGCATTCTGCTCCCTTGCACCATCGTTCCTCCCATCCGCCGAACCGTCCCCACGGCTGGATGTTTCCATGGATACCCTGTTTCGGCGGTTTCCAGGGTCTTCCCATTCCACGGCGCTCCCCCGCCTGGCGTTCTGCACGCCTTCCCCGGACGCTGCCTCCCTGCAGCTTTGATGGCCCATCTCTACAGGCATCTTCCCGCTTCCGTCATCGTGCCCTGTCCATTCCACGGACATCCTTCTGTGTCCGCCATCGGCCTCCCTCCCGTCAGATGCCCGGCGGCGTTCCGCATCCCCATATGTCTCGCCTACCGTATGCTTCATGCTGACCGCCATGTTTCCTGCCCCCTTTCGAACCCATTCTCCGCTTGCGGCTCCCTCTACGCTGCTTCCCCGCAGCTCGCTTTCAGGCCGCTCCTTCGTCCCGCTCCTGACAGCCCCACCCTCTGGCCGCGGTTCGGCTTCCTCCAGGGCGTCCACCTTCTCCAGCCTGCCCTCCGGTTCGCTTTCTTCCGCTATCTCCTCCCGGAATACGTTGCCTTTGGCAGTTTCCTCCATAATCACTTCCTTTCCTTCTGTCGCCGTTCTGAATCCATCCTCCTGCACAGCCTCTCTCGGTACTATATCTCCGTCGTCTTCTGTCACGATTTCCAATGACCCACTATCTTCTGCGGCTCCTGCCCTTCGCCAGGTATCGCTTCCTCCATCCGGCACCACTGCTCCCGCCGCTGTTCCTTCTTTCCGAACCTCTCTTCCTCCATCCGGCGCCGCCATCCTCGCCGCCTTTCGTCCGGCATCATCAGGCTGCCGCCTTGCACCCCCGCTGTCAACCTGCCACCTACAGGAGACCTCCCGCCCCGGGCCCAAGGGGATGCGCAGACCGCAAAGCTCCCCATAGCCGATGCCGGTGCCGCCGATATCCTCCAAATTCCGCCACTGCTGCCTAAACTGCCCTCTCCCCGCGGAAATCTCTATCCTTCCGCAGTTTTCCTCCCTGTCCCTGCCTTCCCTATTCCTGCCGCAGAGCATCACGTCCCGGGCAAAGGTATCCGTCTGATGCAGCCCGGTCACGGACAGCTCCACCCGCAGCGTCCCGTCCCGCGCCTCCAGCTTCGCGAAGCCTCCCCCTCTGACCCGCACGCCTCCCTCAAGGTAATCCAGATACTTCACTTTCCTGTCATATAACATAAAAATACCCCCGAATCTATTGATGGCCTCATCCGTCTAAAGATAGCTTCCATCTAATATATTCGGGGGGTTGTCTCACTTATTCCTAACCGGGCAAATTCTGTCCCTAAGCTGTCAAATAATCCTGTAGATTATTAAGAATCCTTCGAATCAAAGAATCCTTTGGATTCTTAATAGTCAATGCTGTCCAGATATTTCATGTAATTCACTACCATCAGCGCAATCTTGAACGTCAATGCATCATCGAAATTGCGTAAATCCAGCCCCATGCTCTTCTGAAGCTTCTCGATGCGGTACACCAATGTGTTCCTGTGGACGAACAGCTGCCTGGAGGTCTCGGACACGTTCAGGTTGTTCTCGAAGAACTTGTTGATCGTGGTCAGGGTCTCATCGTCCAGGTCGTAGGGTACATTGTCGCCGAAAATCTCATCGATGAAGATCCGGCACAGGTTCACCGGCAGCTGATAGATCAGACGGCCGATTCCCAGCGTGCTGTACGCCACCACATTCCTCTCCGCATAGAATATCTTTCCCACGTCCAGCGCCATCTTGGCTTCCTTGTAGGACTTCGACACGTCCTTCAGCTCCTGCACCACCGTTCCGATGGCCACCTTCACGTTCAGCATGGCCTCCGCGTTCATCATGCCCACGATGACGTCCGCGATCTCCAGAAGCGCTTCATCTGTATAGTCCGGCTCCAGCGCCTTGATCAGGATGACGCTGCTCTCGTCCACGGCCGTGATATAGTCCCCGGCATGGCTGGAGAACATGCCCTTCAAGAGCTCCATCACCACGCCGTCCTTCTCCAGCTTCGTCTCCACCAGGAAGACCACCCTGGGCACTGCCACCTCTACGTGGAGCTTCTTGGCCCTGTTGTAGATATCCACCAGAAGCAGGTTGTCCAGCAGGAGGTTCTGGAAGAAGTTGTTCCTGTCGAACCTTTCCTTGTAGGCGATGATAAGGTTCTGCAGTTGGCACACCGCAATCTTCCCCACCATGTACACGTCCTCGCCGGAACCCTTGGCAACTAAAATATACAGAAGCTCTCCCTCGTCCATAATCTTCAACAGATGATGGACACCGATCACCTGGCTGTCTGCAGGGGAATTTGCGAATCCGCTGACCAGATCCGCGGTAATGTCAAGCTGTGAAGTCGTGGAGGCCACAGGTGTGCCCGATAAGTCGTAGACACATAAATCCACTTTCGTGATGGCCTTCAGTTCGTCTATGCTGGTCTGAATCGTCTGACTTGAAATCATGTAATCTCCCATCTGCCCCTTTAGCGGTCACACCAATCAGGCTTAATAATCTTGAAATCTTGAAAAAAGGGGTGCCGTCTCCGACACCCCCTATATTTCCCAATACTAGTTCGTGATAACCTGCTCGGTCTCCTTATCGAATACATGAATCTTATCGATATCGAACGCGAACTTGATCTTGTCGCCAGGCCTTGATGTGGTGCGGGGATCCACTCTTGCGGTGATGGGGAACTCCTCCAGATCAAAGTACAGATAAACCTCTGCGCCCAGCAGCTCGTACACCCTTACGGATGACTCGAACACGGTCTTAGGATCGCATTTTGCCAGGAACTCATTGCTGTCATAGATATCCTCGGGGCGGATACCGAATGTAACGGTCTTCCCGTCATAGCCGCCGGCGATGAGCTTCTTGGACTTCGCCTCCGGCAGAGGGATGCTCTTGCCGGCAATCTCCAGACTGGCGGTACTGCCGGACACCTTCACCTTGGCATCCAGGAAGTTCATCTGAGGAGATCCCATGAATCCTGCAACGAACAGGTTCTGGGGCTTCTGGTACAGGTTCTGGGGCGTGTCGACCTGCTGGACGACGCCGTCCTTCATAACGACGATCCTGGTACCAAGCGTCATAGCCTCGGTCTGGTCATGTGTAACGTAGATGATGGTGGTGCCCAGTCTCTGATGCAGTTTGGAAATCTCAACACGCATCTGCACGCGCAGCTTCGCATCCAGGTTGGACAGAGGCTCATCCATCAGGAACACCTTGGGATTACGCACGATGGCACGGCCCATGGCAACACGCTGTCTCTGACCGCCGGACAGAGCCTTCGGCTTACGGTCAAGGAGAGGAGTCAGGTCGAGGATCTTGGCAGCTTCCTTAACCATCTTGTCGATCTGATCCTTGGGAACCTTCCTCAGCTTCAGACC